>NZ_WBYY01000189.1:0-6034 GCF_048985645.1 Exiguobacterium sp. A1_3_1
AGACAGACTATAACGAACTGTCCTCATGGTGTCAAAGAAATTTTCGCGTTTTTAAGGTTTTTCAAGAACTTTATTCCGTTATCAGCAATTTAATGTTCGGTTTTTACCGATTTTGTTGTTGTAAATCTGTCAACCAGTGCTCTTCCCAGTCAAAATAGCTCGTTGCTTCGGATGCTTCAAACACATGATCAGGATAAGGCAGTGCCAAAGGAGGACGATCCTGTTTTGGGAAATATGCTAATTGTTTGGATTCCCCATCAATCGCTTCGAGCGTTCCGCCGACTACCTTACACTCGAATACTGTCGCTACATATTCAACTTCGTTTCCGTCTGGGTACGTCAAACGAAACGCCTCTCCACCGAAGGTCGCAATCAGACGAATCGGTCGGACGAATAGACCCGTTTCTTCATAGACTTCGCGAATGACTGCTTGCGCAGGAGATTCTCCCAGTTCGATTGTTCCAGCAGGCAAACTCCAAAACGGACCTCCTGGATCCTGAAAGAGGATGTGACCTGCTTCGTTTCGAATGATCGCTGCGACGCATGGTGTAAAAAGACGCTGCGTTCCGACAAGTTGGCGCAGATTGGCATAGTAATCAGAGATTGGCATGACGTGACTCCTTCCGGTCTTCTTTTAATAGAGCAAACAAAATAAAGTCTTCCCAGGCATCGTTGATGAAGAGGTTTTGTTTCGCGATTCCTTCTTTACGAAATCCGACTTTTTCAAGGACACGGATCGAGCCGATATTCTCTGGCATGACTTCAGCTCGGATCCGGTGGAACTGGTGGACATCAAATAAATGATCCACGAACAATCCGACCGCTTGTGCCATATATCCTCGTCCTGAAAAGGCGGAATCCAACTGGTAGCCAATCATGCACGTCTCCGCTGGTCCACGTTGAACGAACATCGCCGAAACATCCCCAATCAACTGGTCCGTCTCGGATAAAAAAACACCATACGCATAATAAGCATCTTGACGCATCAACTCTAGATGACGATGAATCCGTTCTCGTTGCCCTTCTATCGTGTATTGTTCAGGTGACGGCTTGATAGGCATCCAGTATTCAAAGTGATCACGGTTTCGCAAATTCACATCAAGGATCGCCGCTGCATCTTCCAAGATGTACGGACGAATGTATACAGGAAACATATAACGCTCCTCCATTTCCATTATTATCTTTAGTTCAAGAAGTTTGCGTGTTTCATAATTCATGTAGCGGGAATCTACATAATAGTTTCATTACATTACAGTGACAGCATACTATAGAGAAAACTGTCGAAGAAGGAGTGACTTATGTATTCAGACACTGATTTGCTCAATCAAATCAAACAACGCGACCCTGTCGCGTTAGAACGATTATACGATCGTTACGAAAAAACACTCTTTCTTCTGTTCCGTCGCACACAAGTGGAAGATGCACTCATTCATTCCGCGATGACGCAACTATTCCGAACTGTTTGGGAACAACCGACACGTTATCCGAACTTTCAAGGATTCATTTTGCATACATTACGACAACTCAGTAGTAAAAGAGAACATATTCCGACTCGTTGAAAGAATCAGTTATACTCTTTCGACATGAGCAGAATGAACCCTTTAATTGTATGCTTTATTCAGAGAAGAACAGCTTCGTTTGTTCTTTTTTTGTTTTGTCCTTTCTTTTTCGATACAGGCATGCTATATTATTAAGTAATTATTGTTGTTCGGTGGAGATACGAAGTGTTTCACTTTATATTCGATGAAATTGATCACGGTAGTAATAATCAGTGTGCCAGTCACACGCAGGAGGCAATACACATGGAACAAGGTAAAGTAAAATGGTTTAACGCAGAAAAAGGATTCGGCTTCATCGAGCGCGAAAGCGGAGACGACGTATTCGTACACTTCTCAGCAATCCAATCTGAAGGTTTCAAATCACTTGACGAAGGTCAAGAGGTTTCTTTCGAAGTTGAAGAAGGTCAACGCGGACCACAAGCAACTAACGTTGTAAAACTTTAATTTCCTTTAGACCCTGCTCACGCAGGGTCTTTTTTGTGTTTATATATGCTACACTAGCGATTCAGGAAGAAAGGAGATGTAACATGACACTCGAACAAACCATGCAACACCTTCAAGAGGCTATGCTAAAAGGAGATTTATCACAAGTCTCGCATCTATTATCTCCCGAATTTACGTTCATCGATGCGTTAGGGCGGTCTTTCGATGCCGAGACCTACCTCGATCATTACGTGGATCCTGCAAACATCCGCTGGTTATCCCGGACCGATGATTTTTCATACATTGATCATTTCGAAGATACGGCAATCCAGTATAGTTTGACAGAAGACCGATTTGAATACGGGACAACTCAATATGTTGGTCGTTTCCGGATCGTATCCATCTATCGTGCTACGTCAGATGGTTGGAAATGGCACTTTGGTCAACTGACATCTCTTGATCCGTCGTAACGGATTCAAGGGATGTTTTTGTTTTCATGTTCCATTCATCGTCAGTTGGAATTGCTTCTCATTTTTCATTCCGTTACACTTGAGGGGTACATATTTTCTGAAAATTCAAGAAGGAGTGTTCCTCATGACGGTTTATAACTTCTCTGCCGGTCCAGCAGTCCTTCCTGCCCCGGTCCTATTGAAGGCTCAATCCGAGCTACTCGATTATGAAAATTCAGGACAATCCGTTCTTGAAATGAGTCATCGTTCGCCAATCTTTGAATCGATTCGAGATGCGGCTGAACAATCCTTACGGAGACTGATGTCGATTCCCGATTCGTACTCCGTATTGTTTCTTCAGGGAGGAGCTACACTTCAGTTCGCGATGTTACCGCAAAATCTGGCGACGAAGACCGGACGGATTGATTTCATCGATACCGGCGGCTGGTCGACGAAGGCGATGGCAGATGCCAAACTGTACGCCACGGTCAGTGTGCTCGCCTCTTCCGCTGATCACGGGTATCGCTTCATCCCAGAAGGTCCGTTCACGTCAACGGCCGACTATTTGCATATCACTTGGAACAATACGCTCGAAGGGACGACGTATCAGACACCGCCACATGTCGATGTGCCACTCGTCGCTGATGTCTCGTCTTCGATTTTGTCTGAACCATTGCCAATCGAGTCATTCGATGTGTTGTATGCTGGTGCTCAAAAAAATCTTGGTGTCGCTGGTTTAACGGTGGTCATCGTGAAGAACGAGTTGCTTGATCGTGTTCCTGACACGATCGGTGCCTACTTACGGTATGACATCCATGCAAAACAGCGATCTCTTTATAACACGCCACCGACGTTTAGTCTTTATATGACGAAATTAGTGCTCGATTGGATTGAAGAGACGGGACTCGAGACGATCGCGGCACGAAACGTCTCACAAGCGCGCATGTTATATGAAGCAATTGATCAATCCGATCTATTTCATAACCATGTAGCCGTCAAGGATCGAAGCCGGATGAACATTCCATTCTCGACTGGAAGCGAATCGGAAGACGCTGCTTTCTTGAACTTCGCTGCGCGTCACGATTTGATCAATCTTGCCGGTCACCGCTCGATTGGTGGAATGCGCGCGAGTCTTTACAATGCGATGCCGACCGAAGGGGTTACGGCACTGCTTCATATCATGCACCGTTTTGAACAGGGGGAACGTTAAATGTATCAAGTCCAACTATGGAATGATCTATCAGACAAAGGATTAAAACGATTTACAGATGACTATCACGTCCAGCGGGAAACGGAGCAACCAGACGCCTTTCTCGTCCGCAGCAAGGATTTACATGACATGCGCTTTCCAGATAGTCTCAAAGCCGTCGCCCGAGCTGGCGTCGGTGTCAATACGATTCCACTCGATCAACTCGCGAACCGCGGGATTCCCGTCTTTTCGACACCAGGTGCCAATGCGAATGCCGTCAAGGAACTTGTCATCGGTAGTTTGTTCCTGACGGCGCGAAAACTCGTCCCGAGTCTGCTTTGGACGAACAACTTGCGCGGACCGGATATTCCGGAGCGGATCGAAGCGAACAAAAAACAATTCGTCGGAACGGAGTTACTCGGGAAACGAATCGGGATCGTTGGACTTGGGGCGATCGGGGCAAACTTAGCCAACACCCTTCACGAGCTCGGCATGACCGTCACAGGCTATGATCCACATATGTCCGTTGAGTCCGCTTGGCGCGTCTCGAATCAGATTCAGCGGGCAACACAGCTCGAGGATCTCCTCGCGACAAGCGACTACATCACGTTGCATCTCCCGCTCGTTGACGCAACGACAGGTTTACTCGATGCGTCTCTCCTCTCGAAGATGAAACACGGCGCGACCCTGCTCAACTTCTCGCGTGGCGAACTCGTCGATGAACAAGCATTAGCCGACGTACTCCGCTCCGGTCGCCTGGCGAACTATGTGACGGATTTCCCGAATGCCTTCATCTTGTCCCTCCCCCGAGTCATTGCCTTACCACATATCGGGGCATCGACGAGTGAAGCGGAAGAAAACTGTGCCATCATGGCAGTCGATCAACTGCGTCTGTTCCTTGAGACAGGAAATATCCGCAATGCTGTCAATTTTCCAGCTGTCGAGTTACCGTTCACTGGAAAACGACGGATTACGATTGCTCACCACAACATTCCGAACATGGTCGGTCAAATCGCCTCGGTGTTAGCACAAGAGTCGATCAATATCGCCAACATGATCAACGGTAGTAAAGATGCGATTGCCTATACGATCATCGATATCGATAACCATGCGGACGAATCGATCTCGCTCGACCGACTGAATCAGATTCCTGGCGTCTTGAAAACACGTCTACTTTAAAAGGAGTGAACCCCATGCCAACTTTCGAACCTTTTGCGGCGTTACGACCGGACTCAAAATATGCGGCAGAATTTGCCGCCTTACCGTATGATGTTTATTCGCGCGAAGAAGCACGTTCTGAGATTCGACGTCATCCGCTGTCTTTTTTACGGATCGATAAAGCAGAAGCCACCCTTCCGTCATTGATCGCTGAAGATGACCCACGCGTTTATCAGCAAGCAGCGCTTGCCTTCGAAGAGAGTCAAACAAACGGTATCTTACAGCTCGACACGGACGAGACATATTACATTTATCAGTTGTCAGACGGGACACATACGCAATCTGGTTTCGTCGGATGTGTTGCCGTCAGCGATTATGAGACGAATCAAATTCGTAAACATGAATTCACACGTCCAGATAAAGAGCGCGACCGTGTCCGACACGTCGAACAGTTACAAGCACATACGGGACCGATTTTACTGGCGCATCAGACGGATCCACAACTCGAAGCAATCGTCACGACGGTCACTGCTGGAGATTCCCTATATGATTTCAGCGTCGATGGAGTGACACATCGAATTTATAAAATCACCAATCGTAATCACCTGTTGACGATCGGGAGCCAGTTCGCCCGTCACGACGCTCTCTATATCGCTGATGGTCACCACCGTGCAGCGGCGGCAGCCATCGCTGCCAGTCGGACGGATCAGGAGGAAGCCCAACGTTTTCTTGGTGTCTCCTTCCCGCAGGATCAATTACGAATCCTTGGCTATCACCGTGTCGTCGAAGATTTATACGGTCAATCGGTCGTTGACTTCCTCGAGCGATTAGCCCATCGCTTTACGATTACAAAAGGACGCGCTGAACAAACGAAGTCTCACCAAATCGAGATGTATCTCAACCGGCAATGGTACACCCTTTCGTACAATTCTGAACGGATCGGAACGAAAGCGAATCTCGACGTCTCGATTTTACAAGAAGAGTTGTTGACACCGTTACTCGGTATCGAAGATCCAAGGACGGACGCACGGATCCAGTTCGTCGGTGGTCACAAGGGATATGCTGGTCTTGAGCAGATCGTGGACTCTGGGCATGCCGCTGTCGCTTTTCACTTGCATCCGACTTCGATCGAAGATTTAATGGCAGTGGCTGATGCCGGAGAAGTGATGCCACCGAAATCGACTTGGTTCGAACCGAAACTTCGGAGCGGTTTACTGATCCATCCGTTTGATTCGTAATGCACACTAAAAAAGCAA
>NZ_WBYY01000190.1:0-5989 GCF_048985645.1 Exiguobacterium sp. A1_3_1
GGGCTCGGAGATGTGTATAAGAGACAGGATCATGATGGCAACGAGAAGATCTTTTTTGTCGTTGTCGTAACCGACAAAGAAGCCATTCTCTTTTCCATCGGTTTCACCTGCTTTTTTCAATTCAGCCGTTCCGGTCTTACCGGCAACATCGACTTCCTTGATGTCAGCTGGGAGTGTATAACCGTTATGAACGACGTCATAGAGATCATCGCGAATCATCTTCGCGTCTTTCGCATCCAGTAGATCCTTTTTGAAGACTTGCTTCGTTTTTTCCTCTTGTAAAAGGGTCGGACGATAGATTGTTCCATCTGTCAGGAAAATTTCATACATCGACGCTAGATGGAGAATGTTCGTCAGCATCTGTCCTTGTCCGTAGGACGTATCCATCAGCTGTCCATCTGAAGCGATCGTCCCGTCGTTTGAGATTTGAGAAGCGCGTAACGGATACGCAAACGGTAGCTTCTCTCCGTAGCCGAGGGCTTCAAGTCCAGACGTGAACGCCTTCGTTCCGACCTGTTCGAGTGTGGAGCGGGCGAAATAGATGTTATCTGAATAAACGAGCGCATTGTGCAGATTAACGGGTGCTGGCGTCTCGTGAATCCGCGTGACGTTAAAACCATCGATCTTATTTTTCAGTCCATTGATTGTATAGGCTTTTTCCGGGTCGAGTGTTCCACTCTTTAAGCCAACGGCGGCCGTTAGGGGTTTTTGGGTCGAACCGGGTGCGAAAGCACTCGTGAATCGGTTCAACAATGGTTGATCCGGATCCTGCGTCAATTCATCGAGTCGCGCTTGCGAGATCCCTGACATGAATTCAGAAGGATCAAAGCCAGGGGAGCTGAGTAAGACACGTGTCTCGCCAGTCCGCGGATCGATTGCCGATGCCGTTCCTGGATCCTCTTTCATCGTGTCATACGTCTTTTTCTGAAGCGTAGCATCAATCGTCAACGGGATATCCTCACCATCGGACGGTTTCGTTTCAGCGACGGTGACGCTTGATCCGTCTTTCTTTTGTAGAATGATCGAAGCTCCGGCTTTACCGCGTAACCGATCATCAAGGATTTGTTCGAGACCCCGTTTCCCGACCTGTTCGCCAGCTTGGATTTTATTTTTTGATTCTTTAATCTCGTCTGCTGTCGCTGAACCGATATAACCGATCAAGTGTGAAGCGGCCTTCCCGAGCGGATATGTTCGGACTTCCGTCTCTTTGACGCTGATACCTGGAATGTCACGCAATTTCGCAACCGTTGCTTCGTCGGTCAGTGTTTTGAGCGGAACGAATTGTCCGTCCTTGACCCAACTTGCTTTTAAGGAATCTTCGACCGATGAGGTCGGGCGATCGAGCAACTTGGCAACTTGTGTGACATCTTTAAGTTGTCCTGCAGTTGCGCCGACAGCATATCCTTTACCAGAGGTCGCGAGCGGTTTATTGTTCGCATCAAGCAAATCACCGCGTTTCCCTTCAACGGTTTGTAACTGAACCTTGTCTTCTTTCTTAAAGTCTTTTAGAACAAACGAAGAATCCCAGTCGATGAACCAGTTTTCTGTTTCTCCTTGTTTCTCGAATGTTAACGGGACTTGTTTATCATAAGCAACGGCTCCTGCCACCGTATCAAAAGAGATCCGCACAGGAAGGGACGCTTTTTCGTCATCCGTTGCTTCCTTTGCTTTCTTCCGTTCGACGGATAACTTTTTGATATCAAGCGTTTTCGACAACTGTTTTGTCCGGTCGATGAATTCTTTTTTGCCGTATTCTTTTTTAGTAGCCGTACTCGCGTACGTATACATCTTATCGTAATCTTGTTTCTCCCAAAGTTTGATGTAGGCATCAAGCCGTTCTTCAGGTGTCGGCTGATCTTGACAACCGGCAAGTAACGTCACACCAAACGTCGCTGATAAAAGAAGAGGGATCGTTCGTTTCATGGGTTTCGCCTCCGTTGTGGATTAGACTCATAATCATACCGTACCACTCCTGTCAGGAGATTTCATCTGAAACACAAAACCGGACTTCTCATGGAGAGAAGTCCGGTGAATCAAGCTTAGTTGAAGTAATTGAGTGGATTGACACTGTTTGCAGCAGACGTTCCGCTGTAGACGTATGGACCACGATGCATTTCGAAGTGGAGATGCGCACCGAATGCGTTACCTGTCGCACCAATCGTACCGATTTTCGATCCTTTAGCAATCGTTTGTCCGACTGAGACAGAGCGACTGTTCAAGTGTGCATATACTGTCGTGTACTGGATACCGTTCACCGTATGTGTCATCATGACATGATTTCCGTATGCGCCGTAATAACGGGATGTGATGACTTTACCGGCAGCCGATGCATAGACAGGTGTGCCTGTTGGAGCACCGATATCGATGCCGTTATGGAACGTATAACCGTAAACGCCACTCGCAGCACCATATCCTTGCGTGATTGGACCACTTGCTGGACGCGAGAAACCAGTCGTTGCTTTTGACGAAGTCGTCGTACTGTACTTTTTAACATATGTAGAAGAAACATAGCGTGATGCGCCGCCGTACGAAATTTTCGTCCATGAACCGGAAACACCGAGATAATTGAATGTCTGTCCTGTATTGACGCTACCGACGATTTTATAAGCCGTTGATGGACCTGTACGGACACGAAGCCCGTCCGCTGTGACCTTTACCTTATATGTCGTTGCAGCTTCAACTTTCGAAGCACTCGTTGTTGCAAAACCTGAAACTACCAAAGCTGTCATTGTCATTGTTGTAAGTAAACGTTTCATTGAGTGTATTTCCTCCTTAAAAATCTGAAGCGACAGAACGGATCATTACAAAATTGTAAGATTTTATGTATATTTATTTATTTTAGGGAATGATTTTTCGCCTGAGATGATTATAGCATCGTCAATAACACAAAAATATTTCAAATGTATTTCAAAATTATGCGTTATTAACATATATTGTAATGGATTAATAAGTAAAAAAAGAACTGACGAAGAGTCAGTTCTTTTTTCTATGAAACCTATACTGTTATTCAATGGAAGAGGGTGAAAACACAGTCAAATGTTGTGGGAGTACCTCGACAGTCACGGGAACATGACCTGCTGTATCCCCATCGGCATTAATCGGCAATTCTTCTTTCGAGCGAATTTCGACACGTGTCGTCGTGAAGTGTTCGATTTGATCGGCTTTTGATAATCCACCCGTGATGAGTTTGGGTAATGCTTGGAGCGCATCAAAGAATCCAAGCTTCGTAATGATGAACCCATGCAACAGTCCATCATCGACTTTTGCGTCTTCTGCAAAGGATTCGAACCCACCAACGGAATTCGTCAAGGCGATAATCAACAAGTGTGCTTCTCCATCGAATTGTTTCTCAGCAGAATCAATTTCAATCGGATAGGGGCTATGATCCTTGAAGGCTTTTAGACCTTCAATGAAATAAGCGACCGATCCGAGTGACGTTTTTTGTTCGACACTGACCTCCTCAACGGCTTCTGCAATCAGACCAACAGCGATGACGTTCATGAAGTAATGGTCATCATATTTACCGATATCGAGCGGTCGGGCAGGGGCATCAGCTAGAATCTGGATCGCCTCTTCGGGATCCGTCGGGATGTGTAATGCGCGCGATAAGTCATTGACCGTTCCGAGTGGGACGATCCCGAGTGTTGGCCGATGCGGTTGCTCGGCGATTCCGGTGATGACTTCATTGACCGTTCCGTCACCTCCCATGGCGATGACAGCGTCGTAATTAGACTGAGCAGCATGACGCGCGAATTCCGTCGCATCGTGTTCTTTTTCCGTAAACCGAACGTCGACGGTTTCAAAGCGAGTAGCAAGCGTCTCTTCAGCGAGCGTCGCGTGTTTTTTTCCGAGTTCTTTACCAGAAGACGGGTTGATGATCAACATGGCTTGAGACAAGATGAATTCCTCCTTCAGGACAATCTGTTGACTTTTTCCCTGTCCGATGAAAACATAATCCAAATTCTTTTTGACAAATAAAAACACCGAGTAGGCACATGGCTTACTCGGTGTTGAAGTTCGAACTCAGAAGTGATTTATTGTGATGGTGGCACTTCACCAGCCGCAGGACGTGCTTCTTCTTCAACATCCCAACACTCCGTATTTTCGATCCCGAGTGCTTTTGCTGAGAAGACAGGATCGAGTCCCTGTTTCCGTTGTTCCTGATAATCTTTAATGACTTTGAGGGCGATGCCGCTCAAGAGGAGAATCGCTGTCATATTGATCAATGTCATGCCTGCCATGAAGAGATCGGCAAAGCTCCATACCATACCTAGGCTGAGGACAGATCCAATGAAGACGAAGCCCATTGTCGCAATCCGGAAACCGAAGACGGCTGCAGGACTTTGTTTAATGAATTCGATGTTCGTTTCGCCGTAGTAGTAGCTACCAACGATCGAACTAAAAGCAAACAAGAAGACGCTGAGTGCGATGAATGGTGGAGCAATCGCACCAAATTCTTCGGAGAGCGCGTTTTGCAACATGCCGATTCCTTCGCCATTTCCAGCAGCATAACTATCACTGAGGAGAATGATCGTTGCTGTCGCTGTACAGACGATCAATGTATCAAGGAATACACCAAGTGTTTGTAAGAAACCTTGTTTTGCTGGGTGAGAGACTTCAGCCGCAGCAGCAGCGTTCGGAGCAGATCCCATTCCGGCTTCGTTTGAGAACAATCCGCGTTTGACACCGAGTGAGATCGCAGCACCGACCGAGCCACCGAATGCTTGCTCGATTCCGAAGGCACTTTTGAAAATCATTGCGAACACACCAGGAAGTTCCGTCAGGTTCGTAACGACGACATAAAGAGCAGCAATCAAGTAGAGACCTGCCATGATAGGAACGATGATTGCAGAGAACTTCGCGACGCGGTGGACACCACCAAAGATGACGAGTCCCGTCAAGACGACGAGTGCTGCACCGACGACAGCTGTGTTGATACCGAACGCATTGTCAAAGGCAGCGGCAATCGTGTTTGATTGAACGGAGTTGAAGATAAGGCCGAACGTCACAGCAATCAAGATTGCAAAGACGATTCCGAGAGCTCGGTTCTTCAAGCCTTTTTCGATGTAGTAGGCGGGACCACCACGGTATGCGTTCGATTTCGTATCGCGTACTTTATAGACTTGAGCCAGTGTACTTTCGATGAGAGCCGTCGCGCCCCCTAAGAGAGCGACCATCCACATCCAGAAGACGGCACCTGGTCCACCGAGTGTGACGGCAATCGTGACACCGGCAAGGTTACCCGTACCGATCCGTGTCGCAGCACCGATGAAGAATGACTGGAGAGAAGTGATGCTTTCTCCTTTATCGTCTGTTGTTTGTTCACTTTTATCGAGCGTGACGCGGAACATCTCTTTTAAGTAAGTGAATTGGATGAAGCCAGTTCGGATCGTGAAGTAGATCCCGCCGCCGATCAATACAGCGATTAATACATAGGACCATAAAATGTTGTTGGCGTAATCGACACTTCCTTGAATGACTTGCTGAATGGCGTTCATGATGGTGTATTCCTCCCAAAGAATAATAAAAGCTATACGCTAAATTATACGAATTTTCTGAAAATAAGCAACAACAAAATAAAATAAAATTTTAAAACTTAATAAGGTTAGCTAAAAAACCATATGCTGAAATCTTGTGAATGAACGAAAAAACTGCCACTCTCGGTATCGAGAGTGACAGGCAAGTAAAGCTAAATCATCCATACTGTAGCAACTGTTCGTATAGGTCATCGAGTTTCTGTTGGATGCTTTTAGAAACGGTATCAGTCGGTTTTTCACGTTTTGCTAATTTCTGTTCAAGCCGCTCGATCTGCACTTCTAACTCGTGTTGTGACAATCGTTTTGGTTTTTGTAGGGTTACGTTAAGTGGGGAAGACGTAGCGAGCTCGGTACGCTTCTGTTGGGCATACGTATACGTACCATGATAACGCGTCAGACCATTTTCGAGCCACAGGATCTGCGGAAAGAGACGATTCAAGAAGTAGCGGTCG
>NZ_WBYY01000191.1:0-5891 GCF_048985645.1 Exiguobacterium sp. A1_3_1
CGTTAGAGAACAATTGCACTTGTCTTCAGTCTCAAAAGATTTCCCCAAAGAGAAATCCGTTTCAAATAGCAATCAACCATGTTCAATATAAAATCCGCTCCAATAAACCTGACGATACGTAAACTCTTTTCCACTCTTCGTCGTCACAAGCATTTCATCTTCTGCCATGACGGCAATTTTAATGGGTACTTCACCGTGATCCGTCAAATAATTGAGGATCTCAAGATGCCGATTCAACCAAAGACGACGGCGGAACCAACGAAAACGACTGAATGCCGCACTGAAGTGGAGTAAAGCGAGCGCAAGGATAATTAAAGCAAACGGAAGTGGAATGTCGAACAACGCAATCAAATATACATCTGCGATCAGCAAGGATAACGATAGACCCATTTCCGTCATCTCCATGAAAGATGCTTTATAGGTCGCGAAGTAGGTTATCACACGAAATAGGAAGATGACCGTGAGGTACGGTACGAAGTACATTTGAAACACATGGTCCGTGCCGCTGTTGACGAACATGAGCAGTGGCAGGAAGAATAGCAATTTCCAGATTAGGATGGCGGAATAAAATAAAGTATGATCCGTGTAGCGTCTGCGTACGATGGCTTGACTCATATTCATTGCCTTCCCCTCCTTCATGATGGACCGTTTCAAAGTCGATGATGACAGGACATGATGCCTATAAGGGTATGTTTCCGAATTCAGCTGTTTCTAATCGTCTAATTCACAGTTTTTAGAAACTGTATATTTAGTATACGTCATGACGCACCAAATGGTTCACTTTCCCCATCATTTCCCATCATTCGATGTGCTACAGATTGGAAACCCGCTCTTGCTAGTCGTCCGGATCTTCTACTGCTACAATATAAGATATTCCAATTGAACAGAATCGAGTTGAATCTTTCATGTACACCCATATCATCATCGGCGCCGGCATTCTCGGTGCCTCGACTGCCTATCATTTATCGAAGGCTGGTGAACGCGTCTTACTCGTCGATCGGAAGGAACCCGGTCGAGCCTCTCATGCGGCAGCCGGCATTATCTGTCCATGGATGACACAGCGACGAAATAAGGCATGGTACCAATTAGCGAATAACGGGGCTCATTTTTACAAGACATTGATTCCTGAACTGGAAGCACTCGGTGAGATCAGTACGGGTTATCAGCAAGTTGGCACGATCGCCTTACATGAAACATCAAAAATCGAAAAGATGGAGACGATTGCGCAAAACCGTTTTCCGGAAGCTCCTGCCATCGAACGTATCGAACGACTGGACCAAGATCGTGTCAAAACGCTCTTTCCACTCGTCGAACAGATCGAGGATGCCTTATTCGTTTCCGGTGGTGCACGCGTTGACGGACGTGCCTTGTGTGCTGCACTGATTCGTGGTGCTGTCGAACACGGTGCGACCGTCCTAGAAGGAGATGCTTCTCTTGTCGTAGACAAGGGAGTCGTCACTGGTATAACCACGGAAAATGAACAGTACTTGGCAGAACAGTTCATTTTAACGGCGGGTGTCTGGTTAAATGACCTACTCCGTCCACTTGAGCTTAAAATCGATTTGCATCCGGAGAAGGGACAGATCCTGCAACTCGATTTGACGGACTCTACATCAACGACATGGCCCGTCGTCATGGGACAACGTGGATTATATCTCGTCTCCATCCACGAAGGGAAATTGATCGTCGGTTCAACACACGAAAAACAGACCGATTATGATTTGAAACCGACCGTCAAAGGGATGCATGCCTTATTGAATCGTGCTTTACCTGTCTTACCGCGTCTCGAAGAAACGACGATTGATGAACTGCGTATCGGCTTGCGCCCGTATACGAAAAACTCCCTGCCGGTGATTGGACCGCTTCAAAATCATCCGAACGTGTTCCTAGCGAACGGACTTGGTGCATCCGGTTTGACGATCGGACCGTATCTCGGTAGCCAATTAGCGAAGCTTGCACGTCATCAAACTCCTGATATCGAATGGACGACTTATGAGCCGACCTACGTCTCTCTCGACTCCTAACCCACTCTATACTTCACTTTGAAAGGAAGTACACCATTGTCCATGAAACCAATCGTTCCTCTTGAATTATTCGATGCTTTAGATATACGTGTTGGTACAATCCAGTCGATTTCAAATCGCACAGACTGCTCGATTCAGCTTGAACTACAATTCGACGGCTTTACGCGTTCTTTTTCACTCGCTTGGGAATCGCTGCGACCCGATGTCCATGAGTTGCTTGGAAAACAAGCGATTGCCGTGTTGAATGTACCTGGTCGTACGCCTGAAGAGTCGGGGCGGTTGCTTGAGATCGGACGTTCGGAACAATGGATGCCGATCCTCGTCGTACCGGAACATCCGATTCCAGAAGGCGCTCGGATCGAATAAACGCTTTCACCCACAAAAATACTCCCCTTCATCGCTTCTACACAGAAGCTTACAAGCGGGAGTATTTTTAGTTTTTTCGCCGTTACATTTTTTCTAAATAATGCACACTGAATCGTTCATCGTCATCGATCCAACAATTGACTGAATGAAAACCACTTTGACGGGCAAGTGTCTCAAACTCTTCTTTACTGTATTTATAGGAGTTTTCCGTATGAATCGTTTCGCCTTTTTTAAACGGAACCGTTACATCTCCGACTTGCACGAGTTGATCGAGTTGACTCCGAAGATGCATTTCGATTCGTCCTTTTTCTTCATTATAAAAAGCATGATGTTCAAATCGTGTCACATCAAACGTTCCCTCGAGCATCTGATTCAAATGCGTCAACATGTTCAAATTGAATGCTGCTGTGACGCCGGCTGCATCATTATAAGCCCGTTCAAGCACATCAACAGACTTTTTCAGATCAACACCGATCAAGAATCCATCTCCTGTTTCAAGAATTCGTGAGGAATGACGTAAGAAGCGCATCGCTTCCTCCGGTTCAAAGTTACCAATCGTCGAACCCGGGAAAAAGATGACTCGTTTTTGAGACTCCTCGACCGGTAAAGAAATCGATTGTGAGTAATCCCCACAAACCGCTTTAATATGCAACGCAGGATACCGTTCCGACAATTGGCGTGCAGATTCCATCAGGAAGTCTTTTGAGATATCAATGGGCATATACGTGTCTAGATGCGTAAATGTCTCCAGTAACATCTGGATTTTACGACTGCTGCCACTTCCATATTCAATCAGTGTATGCACATCGCCGATACTTCGTGCGATCTCCGCTCGATGCTGCTCTAAGATGGCGAGTTCTGTCCGTGTCGGATAATATTCCGGTTGTTGCGTAATCTGTTCGAACAACTGGGATCCGATATGATCATAAAAATATTTTGCCGGTAAGACCTTTTGTTCTCGCATCAGACCTTCGATGACTTCTAAACGCATGTTTTGTTGCGGCGTATATAAATCGTACCCAATGACTGTCTCTCGCATCACATGTCACCTGCCAATCGGAAGCCGCCAAATAACCAACGTTTATCAGGCGGGAAGAAGTTACGGTATGTCTCGCGAATGTGATCGTCAGGCGTCACGCACGCTCCTCCACGCAGTACCATTTGATTACACATGAACTTCGCGTTGTATTCCCCGAGTGCTCCCTCGAGCGGTTTACTGCCTGGATATGAACTATAAGCGCTCGACGTCCACTCCCAGACGTTTCCGAACATGCTCGCAAGCGTCGTCTCTGACTCTTCGACGGCGACTGGATGGAAGGTGCCGCTTCCCATCATATTGCGCTTCGTGACAGAATCGACTTGACGAGAAGCCCATTCCCATTCCGCTTCTGTCGGCAACCGTTTCCCTATAAAGCGACTATAAGCGTCCGCCTCATAAAAACTGACATGACAGACCGGTTCATCAAGACGAAGCGGTTCGACACCGTTCATCGTAAAGATCGTCCACTCTCCCGCGTCATCCTTCATCCAATATAACGGGGCTTTCCAGCCTTCTTTTTGCACTGTCGCAAAGCCGTCGGATAACCAATACTCTGATTTTTCATAACCCCCTGCTTCAATGAACGCTAAATACTCTCCATTCGTGACAGGACGCGTCGCTAGTTCAAACGGATGCAACCACGTTTTATGACGCGGACTCTCATTGTCGAACGCAAAACCGTCTCCTGTATGACCGATCTCGACGAGTCCTTCCTCGAATTGGATGAACGATGTTTCCTTAACTGCATTTTCAGACACATCTGTTGCCAACGACTTTGATTGATAAGCAGGTAACAACGGATTCGTGAAAAAGTTATACTTCACGTCCATCAAGATCAATTCCTGGTGTTGTTGTTCGTGTTGTAGCCCCATCTCGACTAACGTTTCGATTTTCCGTTGGTCTTCTGGAGTCCGTTCTTCCTTCAAGAACTCGACCATTTGTCCATCGACATATGCCCGATAAGCAATGATGTCCTCGACGGTCGGACGTGACAACATCCCTCGTTGTTGACGAGGCTGGTAAGGACCAATCGAGTTGTAGTAAGAATTGAACAGATAATTGTACTTCGGATGGAAAACGCGATAGCCTTCACTATATTCCTGTAGTATCATCCGTTCAAAAAACCAAGTCGTATGGGCGATGTGCCATTTCGGCGGACTCACGTCCGAACTCGCTTGAATGATGAAGTCTTCTGCTTCGAGCGGTTCAATTAAGGCAATTGTTTGGTTACGAACAGTGGCAAATTTTTCGATTAAGTACGATGTTGTTTCAAATAGCATGTCAATCACTCCTATCCAAAATATTCCGAATCTTTTGGTCCATTTGATGTATACCCCTCCTATGGAAGAGTTATGCTAAAGAACTAAAAAAAGTCCGCTCCGTTAAGAGCGAACTAATCACTTTAATATACTTTATCGCCGTTGAAGATCGAGTTCTTGACAACGACATAGTCGACTGTCCGAATCGCCTGCAATTTGTTCCCGCCAGCATACGAAATTGCCGATTGCAAATCTTGCTCCATCTCGATCAACGTATCCGTCAGACTTCCTTTATGCTCGACGAACATCTTCTTTCCTTCAACGTTCTTGCGTTCCCCTTTTTGGAACTCAGAAGCAGAACCAAAGTATTCTTTGACAAGCACCCCGTCCACTTCATGTGTCTCACCAGGCGATTCTTCATGCCCCGCGAAGAGTGAACCAATCATGACCATCGAAGCACCGAACCGGACCGACTTCGCGATATCGCCATGCGTCCGAATACCACCATCCGCGATAATCGGTTTACTTGCTGCTTTTGCACACCAACGAAGTGCCGCGAGTTGCCAACCGCCTGTACCGAATCCTGTCTTAATCTTCGTAATACATACTTTACCAGGTCCGATCCCGACTTTTGTTGCGTCGGCTCCCGCATTCTCAAGTTCGCGCACCGCTTCTGGCGTACCAACGTTACCAGCGATGACGAAACTTGCTGGCAGATGCGACTTGATGTGGCGAATCATCTGAATGACGGCTTCCGAATGACCGTGTGCGATATCAATCGTGATGTATTCCGGAGTTAGGCCCTCTGCCGCAAGTTGTTCGATCAGCTGATATTCTTCTTCCTTGACACCGACGCTAATTGAAGCGAACAGTTGACGTTCTTGCATCATTCGTACGAACGCCAAACGACGAGCCGGTTCGAATCGATGCATGATATAGAAATAATCGCCTTCCGCTAAGAATAGAGCAATCGATTCATCAATGATTGTTTGCATGTTTGCCGGTACGACCGGAAGCTTAAAACGACGACCACCGAACTCGACAGACGTATCACATTCCGAACGACTACCAACGATTGATTTTGCTGGAATTAATTGAATATCTTCATAATCGAATACTACATCCATGAATAACACCTCTAATTACGAATATTTTTTAATATATTGGCGATGATCATTCGCCCCTTGACTACTATCTGTCTCT
>NZ_WBYY01000192.1:0-5877 GCF_048985645.1 Exiguobacterium sp. A1_3_1
GGATGGTCATGCACAAAACAGGAAAAAGGGGTTATGATTGATTTGTGAAGGAAAGCACAAACTATTGAAAAACAGCTTGGCATTCCTGACATAATGGTTGGCAAATCAAACTCAGATTCGTTCCACGACAGGGAGGAAACCACTCATGGCTGTGAAAGAAAAAACAAAATCGACGGCAACGCCGGTCGAACAAGCAGTTGGACAAATCGTTGAAAAAGGGCAACGTGCATTACAAGAATTACTGACATTCGATCAAGAAAAAATCGACACGATCGTCCGGGATATGGCACTTGCTGGACTCGAACGGCACGTCGAACTCGCTCGTCTCGCAGCAGAAGAGACGGGACGCGGTGTCTTTGAAGATAAGATGATTAAAAACATGTTTGCGACAGAATACATCTACAACAGTCTACGTCATGAAAAAACGGTCGGGATTCTCGAAGAAGATGTCCAAAACGGCATCACCTATATCGCTGAACCCGTCGGTGTCGTCTGTGGTGTCACACCGGTCACGAACCCGACATCAACGACGATGTTCAAAGCATTGATTGCGATCAAGACGCGCAACCCGATCGTCTTCGCGTTCCACCCATCGGCACAACGGTGTTCCGTCGAAGCAGCGAAAACACTCCGTGACGCAGCCATCAAAGCCGGGGCACCGAAAGACTGTATTCAATGGGTGGAAGAACCATCACTTGAAGCAACGAAAGTCTTGATGAACCATGAAAAAATCGCCATGGTCCTTGCGACAGGTGGAGCAGGAATGGTCAAATCAGCGTATTCAACAGGTAAACCGGCACTCGGTGTTGGACCAGGGAATGTTCCGTGTTACATCGAACAGTCTGCGAAAGTCAAACGGGCAGTCAGCGATCTGGTTCTCTCAAAAACGTTTGATAACGGGATGATTTGTGCGTCTGAGCAAGCCGTCATCGTCGACCAAGAGATTTATGCGACAGTTCGTGCGGAAATGGAAGCACTCGGTTGTTACTTCTGTACACCGGAAGAAAAACAACGCCTTGAATCACTCGTCATCAAAACCGATACGTGTGCCGTCAACGCGGACATCGTCGGGAAACCTGCGACATGGATCGCAGAAAAAGCCGGCATCGATGTTCCGGAAACGACGGTCATGCTCGTCGCAGAACTCGAGCACGTCGGAGCGGCAGAACCATTGTCTCATGAAAAACTCAGTCCCGTCCTCGGTGCGTATCGCGTCGCTTCGACCGAAGAAGCGTTCACGATTGCTGAACAAATGCTTGAAATCGGAGGTCTCGGTCATACAGCTGTCATTCATACGACGAACGATGACTTGATGACAGCGTTCGGACTCCGCATGAAAGCCTGCCGGATCCTCGTCAACAGCCCATCTGCTCATGGCGGAATTGGTGATCTGTACAACGAGTTGACACCATCTCTGACACTCGGTTGCGGATCATACGGGAAAAACTCTGTTTCTGAAAACGTGACAGCGAAACACTTACTCAACGTCAAAAAGGTGGCGAGACGACGCGTGAACATGCAATGGTTCAAGGTCCCTGAAAAAATCTACTTCGAAAAGAACTCTGTTCAGTACTTGCGGTCGATGACAGACGTCTCACGCGTCATGATCGTGACGGATCCAACGATGGTACAGTTCGGTTATGCCGATAAAGTAATTCAAAACTTGCCACAGTCCGTCAGTTACCGAATCTTTGACCAGGTTGAACCAGATCCATCGGTGACGACTGTTCAGACGGGTGCCCAAGCGATGCGTGACTTCAAACCTGACTTGATCATCGCTCTCGGTGGTGGTTCAGCGATGGATGCTGCAAAAGGAATGTGGCTCTTCTATGAACAACCGAACGAAACGTTCTCGAATTTACGTCAAAAATTCCTTGATATCCGCAAACGGGCGTATCAATTCCCGACACTTGGTCGTCAAGCGAAGTTCGTCGCGATTCCGACGACTTCTGGTACGGGTTCAGAAGTGACACCGTTCACCGTCATCACGGATAAAGAGAAAAACGTCAAATACCCGATTGCTGACTATGCATTGACGCCAGACGTCGCAATCGTTGATCCAGAATTCGTCATGACCGTCCCAGCTTCAATCACTGCTGATACCGGAATGGATGTCTTGACGCATGCGACAGAAGCATACGTCTCGGTGCTTGCGAACGACTACACGGATGGACTGGCACTCAAAGCAATCAAGATGATCTTCGACTACTTGCCACGAGCATATGCTAACGGATCAGACGCCGAAGCACGCGAAAAAGTGCACAATGCGTCAACGATGGCAGGGATGGCATTCGCGAACGCCTTCCTCGGCATCAACCACTCGATTGCACACAAAATCGGTGGCGAATTCCACACACCACACGGACGGACGAACGCGATCCTGATGCCACACGTCATTCGCTATAACGCGTCACGTCCAACGAAACTAGCAGCATTCCCGAAATACGAATCATTCGTCGCGGATGAACGGTACGCGGACATCGCACGCTACCTCGGTCTTCCGGCAGCAACGACGGAACAAGGGGTCGAATCCCTTATCCAAGCCGTTGCTGATCTTGGACAACGTCTCAACATCAAAATGTCATTCAAGGCGCAAGGCATTCAAAAAGCAGACTTCGAGGCAAAACTCGATAAGATGGCGGTCGATGCTTTTGAAGATCAATGTACGACTGCGAATCCGAAGATGCCGCTTGTCGCTGAGTTACGGACGATCATGGAACAAGCATACGAAGGCATCTAATAGAGAAAAAAATACCATGGCACCTGATCGTTCAACCGGCTTCTCACTGTGAGAAGTCGGTTTTTGTTTTGGGAATCAGTGGAGACAGTCAGAGAAGAAGTGGGATATAATGGCTGTTGAATGAAATTGATGTTTTTGGTTTCGCTGTAGCAGGAATATTCAAACATCAGACATAAAAAGGAGGAAATGGGATGGAGTCAAGGCAAGAAAGGAAACAACGACGGTTTTCCGTCTGGGATGTCCTGTTTGGCGTCCTTATCGGTCTCATCTTTTTCGGTGTCATCTATGGTGTGATGGCATTTTTGACTTCACAAATCACCTCATCCTCAGACTATCAGGATCTCGTGACGCAGATGCAACAGGCGGATGTCTCCTGGAAAGATGCAGACATCACGGTGTCATTGATGCTACTGTTCGTCGGTGGGCTGTCGATCACGATGCCGAGTGCGGTCCGGGAAGGAATCATCAATCAGGTGCTCGATGCGAGTTCTGCCGGCGATGTCTTATCGTTGTTTGGGATCGACTTAAAGCAAGTCCTTGCACCACTTACGTTTGATGTCTCTTACGGTACGTTACTCTATTCCGTTTTTGGCATCGGTTTGATCGTCCTGTTATTTTTAGTGTTACGGATTAAGGCAAGTCGTCTCGGGTGGACGATTCGATCGGTCAGTTTCTTCTTAACGGTCGGAATCATCTGGTTCATCCTTGCCGGACGCGGAAACGACGTGCCATTCCTCTCGTTACAAGACAGCTATGCGATGAGCGGTATCTTACCGCTTCTCGTCGTCAGTTTGCTTGGTTGGATGGCATTCTTCCCGCAAAAGTTATCCGGTCTGACAGCTGCCGGACGTGCCAGCTTACTGATTTTAATGTTTGCAAGTACGCTCCAACTCGTCTTTACGGTACAGGATGAAGCGGAATATGACGGCGATTCCTCACTACGGACAGCACTCACCGTCGCGAGTCTGAACGCCGGAAGTGGGGGGATGTATGACTGGATCCACGGCGGTCAAGTCGTGTATCAAGCAGATGTCCTTGGAGCGAATGCGGAAATCCCTGTCTCGATGTTAAACGGGGAGACCTCGACGGATCAGCTTAATGACTCGATCCAAAAAGTCGTTGATGGGATTGATACCAATCGGGTGACGGAACAATTGTTGACGTTACTCGGTGGAGAGCGCCCTGACTTGTCAGCGACACAATTGAAGCTCGATCCGGTTGATTACGGTGTCGCACGGCAGACGATCCAAGCGATCGATGCGGAATCGGCAGGAGCGACAGCGCCAGACGTCTCAAGTGAGAGTGCGTATTGGGTATTATTGCTGGTGACGTTTGCGATCTACTTCGTCTGTAGTATCCGCAGCTTTAAATCGATTGTTGATCCGTTCGTCTTTGCGATCGCGATTGGTGTCATCAGCTTCATCGTCAGTCAGGCTTCATACGTTCAGTTCGCGATGAAATGGCGGAGTGACGCCTTATTCGAGTTCGCTCAACAAACGGCAGGATGGACAGTAATATACGCCGCAGGACTTGCGTTACTTGCTGGAATTCTTGGTTATGTTGTCCGACGAAAGCCAGAGAAAACGGTGTAAGGAACGTGGAATGATGAAGTTCTTCCACTAGGAGATGTACCGTGAATCGGGACGACGAACGTTGCTGTCATGCTCGCTTTCCACAGGCGGGAGGTAAGTCGCGTATCCTAAACTGCGACCGGATCTCACCTGACCCTGACGAAAGCGAAAACCATGCTTTCTTTACCTGTAGGAGTCGAGAAGGAACAGTTACGTTCTACATCAAGCATAAACGATACGTTTTCAGGTTCATGACCTGAAATGTATCGTTTTTTTACGTGGTTCATCTCATTTGCATCATCTCCTTTTTTTACCATGTAAACTTGGTTTGTAAAGGGAAAATCAACAATGTTAAGCCAGTATTTGGAATTAGTTAAGTAGGTTAAATAAGACGGATGTCCGACCTATTTGAAAGGACTATTAGCTATAATCGAACCATGCTAAATTAATGAAGCAGTCAAAACATCCTGGGGGGAAATTTAAATGAAAAAAGCTACAAAGCTCGTCATCGCGTCGACATTGATCGCACCGATGCTCGTACCAGTCGTCCAAGTCAAGACACTTGCTGCCGACAACAGTGTCGTCAAATTACGCTTCTTAGAAACAACGGATTTACATACGAACTCAATGAACTACGATTACTTCAAGGATGCGCAGGACGAAACGATTGGTCTCGTCAAAGCCGCTACAGTCATCAAACAGCAACAAGCTGAAGTGGGCGCTACGAATAGCTTCTTGTTCGATAACGGAGATACACTTCAAGGAACGCCATTCGGTGATTACGTGAAGAACCAGTACGACAAAGGAAACAAAGGCAAACATCCGATGTACGAATTGATGGAGTACCTTGGTTATGACGCGGTCACGCTCGGAAACCATGAATTCAACTTCGGTCTTGATTTCCTTAAGTCAGCGATGAGTGCTTCGAGCGGTTCAATCAAGTTCGTCAACTCGAACGTGTTGGATGCAATCACGAAAAAGCCAATCGTCGCGGACTACAACAAAGATGGAAAAGACTATCAAATCATCGAACGTCAAGTCAAGGACCAGAACGGTGACATGAAAACAGTTAAGGTTGGTGTGTTTGGAGTCGTCACGCCACAAATCATGGCATGGGATGCGGGGAACCTGACGGGGAAAGTCACGGCTGAAGATATCATCCCGACTGCTAAAGCCACAGCGAAAAAATTAAAAGATGCTGGCGCAGACGTCGTCGTGGCACTCGCGCACACAGGGATCGGGGATACGACGGATCAAAAAGATGGCGATGAGAACGTTGGCTACGCGTTGACGAAAGTCGCAGACATCGATGTCTTGATGACAGGTCATCAGCATGGGAAGTTCCCAGCAGCCGATTCAGCGTTCAACAAACTGCCGAATGTTGATAAAGAAAATGGCTTAATCAATGGGAAACCAGTCGTCATGGCGAACACACAAGGGAAAAACGTTGGTGTCATTGATCTTCAGTTAAAGGAAGTTGACGGGAAATGGGTCGTTGATACGTCAGGTGCAAAACTAGCGGACGTGACGAAAGATACGACAGCAGATGCCGGTGCTGTCAAGTCT
>NZ_WBYY01000193.1:0-5774 GCF_048985645.1 Exiguobacterium sp. A1_3_1
GGGGCTCGGAGATGTGTATAAGAGACAGCTCTTATACACTAGATGTGTAATCGGTTGCACACTACTTAGCCTGGAAGGAAGTGAAAGGGGCGCAAGTCCCGAACCCGTATGCGAACAATTGATGAATCCCATTTCTACACGCGCGACATGAAACCTCAAGCACGACCAGACGCCATCATCCAAGGAGATGTCTACCGTTTCACGGTCTTGACGAGTCGGATGATCCGACTTGAGTACGCGGCGGATGGACAATTCGAGGATCGACCGACCCAAACGGTCTTCAATCGCGATTTTCCGGTACCTGCTTACCGCATCGTCGAAAACGAGGAAGAATTGCAAATCATCACCGAGCACGTCCATCTGCATTATACGAAGGGACCGTTCGCTGCGAACACACTCTATATCGATGTCCTAGGGAACTTCAGTACCTACTACAGCCGCTATACGTTCGGCGGACCGCTCCGGACGTTAAAAGGAACGGCACGGACGCTTGATCATGCGGACGGCGTCATCCCACTTGAAGAAGGGATTCTCTCCCGGCAAGGTTACGCGGCGATCGACGACTCGAACGCGTTCGTTCTGACGGAAGACCACTTCGTCGAACCGCGACGCTCCGGGACGCATGATATCTATTACTTCGGATACGGTCACGACTACAAACAGGCACTGCGTGACTTCTACCACCTGACAGGACCGACGCCGATGTTACCACGTCAGGTACTCGGCAACTGGTGGAGTCGCTACTGGCGTTATAGTGAGAAGGAATACAAGGATTTGATGACGCGCTTCAAGACAGAAGACATTCCGTTCTCGGTCAGTGTCATCGATATGGACTGGCACGTCACCGATATCCCGGAACGCTACGGAAGTGGCTGGACGGGCTATACGTGGAACCGTGATCTATTCCCGGATCCACGCGGCTTCTTGCAATGGTTGAAGGACGACGACCGGATGGTCACGCTCAACTTGCACCCGGCGGACGGTGTGCGTGGATTTGAGGAAGCCTACGAGGCGATGGCAGTCGCGATGGGCGTCGATCCTGAATCGGATGTCCGGATCCCGTTTGATTTCTCGGATCGAACGTTCATCGAGAACTACTTCACGAAGCTACATCATCCGCATGAGGCAGATGGCGTCGACTTCTGGTGGATCGATTGGCAACAGGGCGCGAACTCGAAGATGAAAGGGCTTGATCCGCTCTGGATGCTCAATCATTATCACGCGCTTGATATTGCTCGCGACGGCAATCGACCGTTGATTTTCTCGCGTTACGCGGGACCCGGAAGTCATCGTTATCCGGTCGGTTTCTCAGGCGATACGATCATCTCGTGGGCATCGCTCCAATTCCAGCCGTACTTCACGGCGACAGCGTCGAACATCGGTTATGGATGGTGGAGTCATGACATCGGGGGACACCAACGCGGGGAGAAAGATGACGAGTTATCGACACGTTGGCTCCAGTATGGCGTCTTCAGTCCGATCATGCGTCTGCACAGTACGATGAGCATCTTCAACGGGAAAGAACCATGGCGTTATTCAACCGATGCGGCGAACGTCATGAAGAAATATCTGCAACTAAGGCACCAGCTCGTGCCGTACATCTATACGATGAATGCCCGCAATCATTTTGACGGCTTGCCACTCGTCTCACCGATGTATTATGAGCATCCGGAAGACGATCAAGCGTATAACGTCCCGAATCAGTTCTACTTCGGAACAGAACTGATCGTTGCGCCGATGGTCACACCGATGCACCGGAAACTGCACATGACGGCGACGACAGCGTGGTTACCGGAAGGGGAATGGTTCGATTTCTTCAATGGGCACCGGTACCGTGGCGGCAAACAGATTCGTCTGTTCCGTTATCTCGAAGACCAAGGCGTCCTCGCAAAAGCCGGTGCGATCGTGCCGCTCGGTCGTCATCTCGAACAGTCGAACGCCCTGCATAATCCGGACGATCTCGAAGTCGTCGTCTTCCCAGGAGCATCGAATCGCTTTACGTTATTTGAAGACGATAGCACGGGTGTCGCGCACCGCGACGGTGTCAATGTCGAGACGACGTTTGCGCTCGACTGGGAAGCACGTGAGCTGACGATCGCGGCACCAACCGGACACCGTGACTTACTACCGGAAAACCGGTCGATTACGTTGATCTTACGTGGAGTCCGTGAAGGATACGTTCAGCGCGACGGAGAGAGTGTTACCGGTGTCTATGATCATGCGACGCAGTCCCTTCGTGTCGAACTCGGTGAAGTGACCGATACGATCACGTTGTCGCTTCAAGTCGAGATCTCAACGAACGAGAACAAGATGGACCGGTTGTATGCGTTCCTCGACCAAGCGGAAATCAGCTATGATTTAAAGGATCGTCTCTACCGTCTATTGTCACAAAAGCTCGACCCGGTCAACATGATGCACCAGTTGCAAGCACTCGAACTCGAGAAGGATCTCGTCGATTGTCTGCTTGAGTTGATGTTGTCTTAAACGATTGGATAGATATGCGAAAAAGCCAGTATTCGTCATCCGAATGGACGAGGAATACTGGCTTTATGGTTTAGGTCAAAACTCTTCCTCATCGTCGATCCGAGACAATATATCTTCTGCATCGAGATCATCCTCTTTACTGAGAATCAAGGCCGTGACGTCGGCTCGTTTCTGTTCTAACAATTCCGGGTTGTTCGTCAAGACTTCCATGAGGTAATACGCATAGGAGTCAAGGAAATCAGGATGGTCGTTTCGTTCAATCAGTGTCATGAACGCTTCAACGAGTTCTTCCTGTTCTTCATCGAGAATCATCCAGTGGGAGTAGGCGAGGAGCTTTTCATTTTCGTCATCTCCACGAAGGATATCCTTGATTTCGGGTAGCGTCAGCAGTACGAATTCTGACATGACAACTTCCGGAACATCAGTACTTAGCTTCGTTAACCACTCGTCATAGGTCGCTGCGACGAAATGTGTCGTCTCATCTGAAATATCGAGGCACCAGACAGTCGGCTCGGCGGCTTCCGTGAAGTGGAAGTACCAAAAATAGCTACCTTCTCCTTCCGCGAACATCATGACGCTTCCCTCGACGTCCCATTCCCGGAGGATCGACAATTCGTCTAGATACCGTTCGAATGTCAATGACGACATGGAGCGGAGTGGGAGATGCAATCCAGTTTCTTCGTCCGACCATGTATTCTCGAATTCGACCATCACGGCCATGGCTTCCGGAGCACCGCCGTTTTGTTCCCGGATTTGTTCGAGGTAACGGGCAGGGAGTCGACCGTTAACGGCTTGCTCGATTCGTTTAATGTCTGTTTCATTGACTGAAATCATCGTTTCTTCTTGTAACTCTTCATCCCAAAATGGCATCGTATGACCTTCCTTGCTATGTAATATGTAGACCTTGATTATACGGGAAGCTGATGGAAAATGTTTCAAAAAAAGACCCTTTCCGTTATGGAAGGGTCTATTGTGTCATTTACGACGCAATTTTTTCGCTTTTTGTTTCATGTCGTTATACGTGATCATCGGGCTATCGTCCATCGTCAAGCGTAGATGGTTCGGTTCGCCTTTGTTCGTGATGCCGGAGCAATAGAGGATGTCGGCATACTGCTCAAACAGTTCCTCATATGCCGGCAGGTGGTGCATCAGGCGACCAGGCGATCCCCAGCCACAGAGGACGACGCCATTTTTTGCTTTGACTTCAGCAAGTGTCTTCGCGACGAATTCATAGTTCATCTCATCGAAGCTCGCTTGCGCGAACGGCAGATCCTCGCTGACGAGCAGGTCCGGCATCAAACTGATGATGTCATATTGCTTAACAGGATCACTGACATATTTCTTCATCAAATTGTACGCACGTTGTGTCGTCGTTCCAGAGAGAAAGGCGTCCGTCGTCCGTGGTGTGTAGATTAAAGCGGCGACGTGCGTACCTTCTGCGATGTCGTCAAAGATGTAGCTGCGTAAATAGCGTTTCGTCTTGTCTCGATCAAACGTCGTCTGGACGCGGATCGACGATTCCTCAATCAAGAGTTCGGAAGAATCGGCTGGTGTCATGGGTGGTGCCTCCTTTTAATTGGTCAAACGTGAGCTGATGCGAAGGAAGAACGCGAGTGTCTTCTTCTTGAGATCGAGGTCGTTCGCATCGATCGCCTCGACGTGTTGCTGGTAACGATCATATTGGGCGAGCACGTCAGAAACATATTGTTCACTGCGATTGTATTCAAACAGTGCTGTCGCGAGCGTGTCTCGGTCCGATGTCTTCGTAACATCGTGTTGTTTCAGGTATTTCGCTGCCGTGTGGGCGCTGTCGACGAGACTCGTTGGGTCAGCTTTGCCGTCGCCGTCCGCGTCGACTCCGAGACCACCATATTTTTTGATGGCTTCCGGATCCGTGACGTCGATGCCGTCATGCTCGATGTCACCGAGCGACGTGCCGCCTTTGTATCCCCAACCGACCCATGTTTTCGGCATGAATTGGAACGGGCCGATGGCGCCAACGGACGATTGCATCGCTGACGAGTTTGAGAAGATCGTCTCGACGCGATGAATGGAGGCGAGGAGCTTCCAGTCGATGCCGTAACGTGCCGCGGCTTGTTCGTAGATGTCGATGTTCTCGGCAGGTACGCCATGCTGTCCATAATACGTACGATACATTTCATTTTGAACACGTTCCCGATTTTGCCAGTAGATGAAACTACTGACGATGAGGGCGAACAGTACGAACAAGATGCTGATTCGAAAAACTTTTCGCATATTGTTCTCTCCTCTGTATAGGATTCCACTGAATGGTATCATATTTTAGTAGGGTCTAATAGCACTTTCTGTGACGGGAGTGTGGAATCAAAAAAGGAGTCGAAGTCATGTATCTCTTCGTAAATGGATTTTTACTCGGATTGCTCGTCGTCCTTTCAATCATCGCAGCGGTCCGTCCGGTCGATTTGACGATCGTTCCTCGCAAGGAATTCTACCCCTCGATGGTCCAGTCGAGCGGTATCTTATGTCTGTTGCTCGTCGGTGGAACGCTGATTAGCGGTACGCTGTTACCGGAAATCGGCTTGACGTTTTTTGTCCCAAGTGGACCAATCTGGTACGCGACGATCGGACTGATCGTCTTTCTCTGTATCGTCTTGCTTTTGACAGCGACCGTTCCAGCGTTTCGCAAACGTTTGTTGCCGCTCTATCAAAGTGAGGCGGAACGACTGATTCTGCCGCGAACAAAAGAGGAGCGAACCGGGTTCCAAATGGTCGCGCTGATGGCAGGAGTGACGGAAGAGTTGATCTATCGCGGGTTTCTCTTTCATACGCTCGGATTATTTTTACCGTTTTCAGACGTTAGCTTTGTCTGGATCGGTGCCATCCTGTTCGGGATTGCCCATCGTTATCAAGGGTGGTTCGCGATTCTCGTGACGGGGCTGATCGGGGCGGGGTTCGGCTACTTGTATCTAGCGCTCGAGACACTCTGGCCGCTGATCATCATCCATGTCTTGATTGATCTCGTTGCCGTCTACGTCTACAAGGACGATGTTAATTCCTGACATCGTCAAAAAGCGTTGAGTTTGATAGACTGAATGTCAAGCGAAGTCATCGTTTAAATTGGTCAAGTTGACGGTTGCAGAATAGGTCAAATGACAGGTAGAATGAGAAGGTAAACGCTTACACATCAAAAGGAGATGGATGAAACCATGCGAACGATCACTTCCACTGGCGAGCGAAAGAAGACGAGTTGGGCATTGAATATCGGCAATCAGCCACATTTGATGATGGATGGTGTGACAGAACAAACGCTT
>NZ_WBYY01000194.1:0-5690 GCF_048985645.1 Exiguobacterium sp. A1_3_1
GAACAGCATCTGTTACGAATGGATGCACCTTTTTATGTTCCGTTGACGAAAGATGCGGTACCGACCGGTGATATTCTCCCCGTCACAGACACCGTCTTTGATTTTCTCGATACCCGTCCCCTGCATGAAGTGACACATGCATCAGATGAACAACTCCGCCAAGCAGGTAGTGGGGTTGATCATCCCTTCCTGCTTAGAGAGGGTGGAGAAATCGTTCTCGATGAGCCAATCAGCGGGCGGCGATTGCGCGTCGTGACGGATCAACCGGGAGTCGTCGTCTACACTGCTAATCATTTGTCGGGCGAGTTTACGATTTGTGGAAGACGCGCAACCCCATACCTCGGAATCTGTTTTGAGACACAAGGATTACCGGATGCGATCAACCAACCGAATTTTCCTTCCGTCGTCTTACATGCCGATGAGCATTATCATAAGCGTACATCGTTTCATTTTCAGATGATGTCATGACGTTTCTTGCGATTTCCACTTCTGTATATGGTAGGATAAAGCGAGAAGAATCTAACGGAGGCTAGGGAAATGACTAAAATAGCATGGGTGACCGATAGTATGGCCTATTTCAAGAAGGAAGAGGCAGAAGCGATCGGCGTCAATGTCGTACCGATTCAAATCTTACTCGGTGATACGGCGTACCAAGAGAATGCGATCACGGTCGAGCGTTTGTTCCGTGCGCTAGATGCGGACAAAAAGCTGATTGCCAAAACATCACAACCAATCTTTGGGGAGTTCGTTGGAACATATGAACGTCTGAAAGAAGAAGGTTATGACTGTGCGATTGCAGTGCACTGTACGAACGGGCTCTCAAGTACCGTCCAAAGTTCAGCATCAGCAGCGGAAGCAGCCAGCTTCCCGGTTCATATCATCGACTCTCATACAGCGTTTGAGAACCAACAAGAGTTCATTCGTTACGGGATGGAGCTCGCGGCACAGGGGAAATCCGTCGAGGAAATCGTCGCTGCCTTACAAGCGTTGACGAAAAAGACCCATTTCTATATGATCGTCGGTAATATGGAGACGATGCGTCGGGGTGGACGTGTCTCATCCGGTGACTTGTTCCTTGCGAACCTACTCAGCATCAAACCGATCATCACGACGGATGAAGCAGGAAAAATCGTACCATTCAAAAAAGCACGTTCTTTAAAGAAAGCTTACATCGAAATGGTTAAACAAATCGATGAATCGATGCGTCAGCACACGTTCTACAAGAACCGGATTTATGTCGCGACGACGATGGCACCGGAAATGGCAGCGGAACTGCGGCAGCAAGTCGCAGCGAAGTTCCCGGATTTGACGATTCTCGAAGGCACGTTCGGACCAGCAATCGGGACGCATGCCGGAGCAGAGACGGTTGGTCTATTCTGGATGAATGATTAAATTAAAACAGATACGACAAGAGGCGACGGATTTTTCCGTCGCCTCTTGTTTCGTTCAAGCTGTAAGTGTAATTCCAAGGAACGCTGCAAGAATTCCGAAACCGTAGCTCGAGATGAGGTAGAGGGTAAGTACTTTACGATTTCCGTCCTGAAATAACTGCAATGTCTCGATTTTGAACGTCGAGAACGTTGTAAATGATCCAAGGAAACCGGTACCTAAGAGTAACGTCCATGTCGTATCGAGATGCGCACCGATGACGAGACCAAGCAAAAACGAACCGATTACGTTAATCAGGAACGTCGCTAGTGGAAATTCACGTTTCCAAAACGTCTTCATCCATTGACTGACGGCAAACCGACTGATGGCGCCGCAAAAAGCACCGATGGCGAGAGCAAGTAGCGTCATTCACTCACGTCCTTTCGTCACGTGACGCAGTCGTCGTGTTCCGAGCGCGTAACCGACATAAGACAGGAACAAACCGCCAAATAGGCTGACGAGTACGTAGAGGAACGCGTCCGCTAAATGATGTTCATTAAGTAAGGTCACCGTCTCAACGCTGAATGTCGAAAACGTCGTAAAGGAGCCGATGAAACCCGTGCCGATGGCTGTGATCGCATATTGATGTAAGAGTTTCGTTCGAAATAAAAAGTGTGTCGCATAGCCGAGAAGAAAACTCCCGATCAAGTTGATCGCAAGCGTCGCCCACGGAAACGGACCAGTCGTGAAGTCGCTAATCAGCAGTCCGAGCCCATACCGTGCCGAGGCACCGAGAACACCTGCGAGACCTACGAGTACATACAGCATAGAAATCCTCTTTTCTGAAAAAGTCTACGTTAACCGTACTCCCGCTTTCAAGAAAGCGTCAAGAAAAAAAGTCACTCGAGAGACTTAACGAATGAATTCTTTCTGCCGATGAACAACTGTATGACTTTAATAAGGTGAAGGAGTTTGAACAAGATGGTATCTGCCCTCGAGCAACAAAGTACAAAGATTTTGTCCCGCCTGATTGCAACGTTAATTACGATTGCGCATCCATTGATTTTCTTATTTGCGCAAATGAATTACGTCTCAATCAGTGTGTTTTATCAGTTTTTAGTCGGTGGTTTGATCTTGACGGTCGCGTTGCTTGTGGGCAACCGCCTACTTGGACATCGTCCGAGCGGGAAGTACGTCCAAGTGACGTTAACGTATTTCGTACTCGCTCTCATTTTGGTGACCTTGCCGTCGCCAAGCATTTGGACGATCGTCTATCTCTACTTGACGATTTCAATCGTCTATTTAATTCCGCGTTTGGTCATTCTCGCCGGAATCCTTGGACTCATTGAGATGGCAGTATTCACAATGCTGGGAACGATTGTCTTTACGAATACATTCGACTTGATCGTCGCCTATGTCATCTATTTGATGATTTTCTCAGCGGCTGTTTTTGTCGCTGTCTTTGGACGGAACGTCATGTTAGCCGTCCGCCAAGAACAAGAACGGTCGGAAGCCTACGCGGCGACGTCGCAAATTGCTCTCGAACAAACGGCAGCAACCGCAACGGAAGTAACGACGTTTACGGAAGAGATGAGTGAAACGGTCGACGCGGCGAAGGATTCCTTCAGTCAGGTTGATCTGGCGATGCAACAGCTGGCACATGATGCAGCAGGAAGCGTTCAAGCGATTCGTGAAATTCGCCAATTGAACGACCAGCAAGTCAACCGGATGGAGGATGTGACCGTTTCGGTCGACCACGCACTCGAGCGCAGTTCGTCCTCGCGAACGACAGCCGAAAAGAGCAGACAGACGATTGGTCTTGCCGGACAATCCCTGCAACAATTGACGACGAGCATGGATGAGTCGGTTACGTCGTTCGGACAGCTCGCTGGACGGTTCCAGGAAATCGTCGCCATCACGTCGAGCATCAATGCGATTGCGGCGCAAACGAACCTGCTTAGTCTCAATGCTTCCATTGAAGCAGCCCGTGCGGGTGAGTTCGGAAAAGGCTTTACGGTCGTTGCGCAAGAAATCCGTAATCTATCAGCACAGACGGCAGAAGCGTCGAAGGAAATCAATGCGATCATCGAACGTGTTGATCAGGACGTCACGCAAACCGGCAACTCGATTCATGCCAGTACGACATTGCTACGTGAGCAGGAAGAGCGGATGGCAGAGAGTCAGTTAGCACTACAGACGATCGAGATGGATGCGACGGAAGTCGTCGGTTCGATCCAGTCGGCGCAGACTCAGTTCGCGACGATGACGAGCAGTCTTACTGCTATCACGACAGCAACCGGTCAACTCGACACGTTCATGAATGCGTTGCTCGCACAAAGTGAGTCGTTATCCGGTTTGACGCGTCATCAAGTCGGTCAGGTCATGGAACTGCAGCAGGCGATTCATGCCTTGAACGAGACGGCATCCACCCTTCAACAAACGAATCGTTAACGAAACAGCTCCTCATCGATTGATGGGGAGCTGTTGTGTATCTTCAGACTGTTTGTCGGTAGGACGGACGGGGAAGAAGATAGGGAACGAATATTGAAGGAGGAGTCAACGGATGAAGGCAGCTTACATTGAACAGTATGGTGGATCGGAACAATTCAAGGTCGGAGAACTGGACAAGCCGGTCATCGGACCGGATGATGTTTTAATCGAAGTCTATGCCGCGAGTGTAAACCCGGTCGATTGGAAACTACGCGAAGGATACTTGCGTCAGATGTTGAGCTACGAAATGCCGCTCGTCATCGGTTGGGACGTTGCCGGTGTGATTCAGGAAGTAGGAGAAAACGTCTCCGATCTTCAAGTCGGGGACGCTGTTTTCAGCCGTCCGGAAATCGCTCGCCAAGGAACATATGCCGAGTACGTCGCGGTCGATGCCCATCTCGTCGTCAAAAAACCAGAATCGCTCAGCTTCGCAGAAGCAGCGTCTCTTCCACTCGTCTCACATACAGCGTGGCAGGTCATGTTCGAAGTGATGGATGCGAAGCCAGGTGACCGGATCTTTATTGGTGCCGGATCAGGCGGCGTCGGAACGGTCGCGATTCAACTCGCAAAAGCGAACGGTTTGTACGTCATCACGTCAACAAGTACGAAAAACGTTGACTGGGTAAAAGCGCTTGGAGCCGACGAAGTCATTGACTACAAACAGGAAAATCCGGCCGATCGTGTTCGCGACGTCGATTTTGTATTTGATACGATGGGTGGCGACAAGCAAGGGGAACTGTATCAGATGCTGAAGCCGAACGGAATGCTCGTCTCGATTTCCACACCACCAGATGAAGAACAAGCGAAAGAGCATAATGCACGTTCTGCGTATGTCTTCATGCAACCGACGGGTGAACGTTTACGACATATCGCTAAAGCTGTCGAACGTGGCGAGCTACAACCTGTCGTCGATCGGATCTTTGATCTAGATCAAATTAAGGAAGCACATGATTATGGCGAAGAAGGACACGCAAAAGGAAAAATCGTCATTCGGGTCAAGGGAGAATAAGAAGAGGAAGACGCTGAAATCAGCGTTCTCTTTTATTTTTTGTCAATCTTTTTATCGAACCATAAACAAAAAATAACCTGGTTAAAAAAGTATAAAGGATAAGGGGTTGCTTCTTCCTATACTAGGGCTATCAGACGTGAGTCAGCCACATTAAAAGGAGGAAGTAACATGAAAAAAGGATTGAAGTGGACAGGAATTATCGTGATCGGCGCAGTTATTCTCGGGAATCTAGGAGATGACGAAGAACAAGCAGCACCGGAGAAAAAAGTAGAAGTCGAACAAGAAGCAGTCAAATCAGAAGCAAAACCAGTGAAGGCAAAAGCAGTTGCAAAACCGGTCAAGAAAACGTACGGGGTGAATGATCAGGTAAAGGTCGGGAAACTGACGTACGTCGTCAACGACGTCAAGATGGTCGATACGTTGTCGAACGTTCTCGGAGAAAAGAAAACATCAGGACAATTCTTAGTCATCGGTCTGACGATTCTAAACGGAGATAAGGAAGAGCGATTCGTCGACAGCAACATGTTTAAAGTCAATGTCGGCGATACGGAATACTCAGCCGATACGGAACTCGATCTTTATGCGAATGAAGACGGGATGGGCTTCTTCTTAGAGACGATCAACCCGAATATCGAGAAAACCGGCAACATCGTCTTTGAATTACCGAAACAGGTGAAAAATCCGATGCTTGAAGTCTCGTCTGGCTTTGGCTGGGCAGGTGGACAATCAAAAGAGATTCAATTGACACAGTAATGAGTGACCATAGAAGAGACTCAATAAAAGAATGACGCGTCTTTTCACGCCCTTTCCTCAGGCGAGACAC
>NZ_WBYY01000195.1:0-5663 GCF_048985645.1 Exiguobacterium sp. A1_3_1
TGGGCTCGGAGATGTGTATAAGAGACAGGTCCGGTGCAATGTAGCAATGTCTTTCAAACTTCTTCCTCCTCTAATTGTTTCAAAGCCGCTTCCCATTCTGCCCGCGTGATCCGGATTGATGCGACGCGTTTGACAAGTTGTTTGGCATTTGGTTCACCAATCGCAAGAATCTGACCGAGACGACGACGGCGGATCGAGGCTGCTGGTCCACCAATCAAATCAGCTGCCAGAATCATCTCACGTGTCACTTCAGCAACCGGTGCTTCTTCCGTCTCATAGACAGCAGCGAGCGCTTCTTCGATTGCGGCAGGTGAGGCATGCTCCACACCGATTTTGCCTCGCTTGTCTTTTGCTTGAGCACGCGGAAGATAAGCATGTTTACAGCCTGGTACGCGTTCATTGATTCGAGCACGGATACGATCTCCTGGAAAATCAGGATCCGTGAAAATGATGACACCGCGCCGTTCCAGCGCCTTCTCGATGCGTTGCATCGTTTGTTCGTTGACGGCTGAGCCGTTCGTTTCAATTGTATCGACATCAAAGACTTCTTGTAATCGTGTCGTATCATCCCGTCCTTCGACGACGATGACTTCTTTTAAGCGTTTCCGCATGATCTCTCCACCTTCTTCAAACACTCTCGTAATTGTACCTGTTTCCACGAAAAAAACAAGGAAGCGTCACGTGTCCGCTTCCGTTGCACTAGGAATGACCCAGACTTGCAGTTGTTTTCGACCGAACGTCTTCGCTTTTTGTTCTCCGTCGACCAAGACATCAATCTTATTGCCTTTGATGGCGCCACCGGTATCGAGGGCGATCGCAAGCCCCACTCCTTTGACGTAGACCTTCGTACCAAGCGGAATGACCTTCGGATCAACCGCGATAATCGGCATCCCTTGATAGGTGATCGTATCTGTCACGTCATACCCGGTCGCTGTCAAGGCGCGACCGTTATACAAACGACTGCCGTTTGAAGCTGGATCGTTCGTATACGCTGTCGCTTCGACCATCAAGCTCTTCGCACTTGCAAAATCAAGATCCGTATCGGCCTTCGGTGTTTCAGCTAACGGATTCGTCGCCTGTTCTTCGTTGAAGACAGGCGCTTCGACGGGTGTCTCGACCGGTTTGGTTCCGACTTTGACGACTTGTTTGACGGGTGTCTGCGTCACTTGATCACCAATCAGTTTTTTCTCTTTGCTCAAACCGTTAGCAAGCGTCAATTGATACTTTTTCGTTCGGACACCTGGACGACCAGATGCCGTCACGAGTTGTTCGCCTTCCGGTAAAGTTGGGTCCTCGACTTCTTCGATTTCAAACGGAACGAGCTGTTCCTGCGTCAACGTTGCACGACGTGTCGTGTTGACCGTAATCAACGTCCCTTCCGTCACGCGGGTGTCGGGATCTGGAGCGACCCGATCTTCTTTTTGCAAGCGAATTCCTTCTCGCGCTAACAATTCCCGGACCGACGTCTCATATGTGTAGAGTTGTCGGGCTTTTCCACCGACGACAAGATCAACAGGAAAAGCTTCTCGGTATCGCACCGTCATACCACTCTTCAGAACAGCGTCAGAGGACGGATAGATATCATCCGTCTCCGCTTTCTTGATACCACGTTCTGCCAGCAAATCCTTCACTTGGCGCGCCTGCGTCCGAACACGACGGGATTCACCATAGCCCATGATCAGTGTGATCTCTTTCGCACGCTGAATGACGATCAACCGTTTTTCTGGTAAATCAGCACTGAGCGCTGGTTCGATGATGTCATTCGTTCGCGTCGTGATGCCTGCTTCTTTAAGTACGCCATAAACGGAATCGGCTGTCGTTTCAATTTGCTGCTCTTGTCCATCAATCAAGACGGTCACGGTTTGTGGATGATCCATCATTCCATAGATGAGTGCAGCAACAAGTAAGAGGCTGAATCCAATCGTAGTAAACGTCAACGAACGCATCATGGCAAGCGGAAGATCCGTTTGGCATTTTCGGTCGTTGCTGCTTCCACGTCGGCATACATCATGCCACGGAGCTGCGCAATCTCTTCAGCGACGAACCGGACGTAAGCGGGTTCGTTGCGTTTCCCGCGGTGTGGCGTCGGTGTCAGATACGGACAATCCGTCTCGACGAGTAGACGATCGAGCGGGACTTCCTGCGCAACACGCTTCGGCATCTTCGCATTCTTGAACGTGACGGGACCTCCGAGTGAAATATAGAAGTTCATCGCCAGGCAGCGTGGTAATAATTCAGCACTCATGCTGTAGCTATGCAGAATCCCACCGACTTCTTTCGCATCTTCTTCTTCAAGAATCCGTAATGTATCTTCTGTCGCTTCCCGGTTATGGATGACGATCGGCTTCTTTTTCTGCTTCGCAAGCCGGATTTGTTTACGAAAAGCTTCCTGCTGCACATCTTTCGGTGACGTATCCCAGTGATAGTCGAGTCCGATTTCTCCAAGCGCAACGACTTTTTCGTGATCCATCAACCGTTCGACCTTTTGGTACGCTTCCTCATCAAAATCAATCGAGTCGACGGGATGCCACCCGATGACCGCATAAAGATCATCGTACGCTTCGACGAGTTCCATCGCACGATCAATCGTCTTATGATCAAATCCGACGACGATCATCGGTGAGACACCGTTCGCGCGTGCCCGCTCAATCGTCTCATGGACGTCGTCCGCGAATTGGTCTGCATTTAAGTGAGTGTGTGTATCGATTAACATAGCTGTTCGACTCCTTCTTTAAAAAAATGCCTGTGACATGGAGTCCACAGGCATCGGTTTTATTTTACGCTTGCGCCGTTCGCCATCGTTGACGGAACCGTCGCCAGTTCAAGTTTTCCTGCTTTTTCAGCAGCAAGGACCATTCCTTGTGAGAGTTCGCCACGTAACGTGACCGGTTTTAAGTTCGCCACGACGATGACTTTTCGTCCGACTAAATCTTCCGGCTCATACCACTGAGCGATACCAGAGACGATTTGGCGTGTTTCTTTACCCATATCGACTTGTAACTTCAATAGTTTTTTCGCCTTTTTGATTTTTTCAGCCGTCACGACTTCACCGACACGGAGTTCGATTTGGTCAAAGACATCGATTGTCGTTTCTGGACGAATATCTTCGTCTTCTTCTTCAACTTCCTCTTCCTCAACACGTGCTGCAGAAGCTTGGCGCATCATGTCGACGATTGCTTCGACTTCTTCTTTGACGTCGAGACGTGGGAAGATCGGTGTCGCTGTATCGACTTTTGTTCCTGGTGTGATATCTGCGAATTTCTCGAGCGCTGCCCAGTCCATCGCTTGTCCAGAGAGACCCAGTTGCGCGAAGATCTCTTTTGGTGAACGCGTCATGAACGGTTGCAACATGATCGCCACGTGACGCAAGACGCCAACGAGATGCACCATGACAGAACCGAGTTCCGCCGTTTTGGATTCGTCTTTTGCAAGCACCCACGGTTGTGTCTCATCGATGTATTTGTTGGCACGGCTGATCAATTGCCAAATGTTCGACAGTACGACAGAGAATTCCATGTGTTCCATCGATGCTTCGACTTTCGTGACCGTTTCTTTTGCAAGATCCGACAGTGTCGCATCAAACGGTGTCACGTTACCTGTATAGGCTGGGATCTCACCATCAAAGTATTTCGTGACCATCGCGATCGTCCGGTTGAGTAAGTTCCCGAGATCGTTCGCCAAATCGTAGTTCATCCGCTCAACGAATGCTTCAGGTGTGAACATACCGTCCGAACCGAATGGCACTTCCCGTAAGAGGTAATAACGAAGGGCGTCGAGACCGTAGCGATCCGTCAACGGAATCGGATCGACGACGTTTCCTTTTGATTTCGACATTTTTCCGTCTTTCATCAACAACCAACCATGTGCGAAGACTTTCTTCGGTAATGGGAGGTCAAGCGCCATCAAGAGTGCCGGCCAGATGATCGTGTGGAAACGAACGATTTCTTTTCCGACGAGATGGACATCTGCTGGCCAGTACTTATCGAAGTTACCGTGATCGTCCGTACCGTAACCGAGTGACGAGATGTAATTCGTCAACGCATCGATCCAGACGTAGACGACGTGTTTTGGATTCGACGGGACTTGTACACCCCAGTTGAATGTCGTCCGTGAGACCGCTAAGTCTTGAAGACCTGGTTTAATGAAGTTATTGATCATTTCGTGTTTACGTGATTCTGGCAAGATGAATGACGGATTCGCCTCAAAGTACTCAAGCAGACGGTCCGCGTACTTACTGATCCGGAAGAAGTAACATTCTTCGCGAACGAGCTCGACCGGGTGTCCACTGTCAGGGCTCTTCCCGTCGACGAGTTGTGATTCCGTATAGTACGTCTCATCCGGAATCGAATACCAACCTTCGTATTCACCTAAATAGATATCGCCTGATTCAAGAAGTGTCTCGAACACTTTTTCGACGACTTTCTTGTGACGTGGTTCTGTCGTCCGGATATAATCATCGTACGAAATGTCGAGACGATCCCATAAGACTTTAATCTGTTCGACGACACCGTCGACGAATGCCTGTTCCGAAATCCCTGCTTCTGCTGCTTTTTCCTGGATCTTTTGACCATGCTCATCGCTACCAGTCAAATACCGGACATCAAATCCTTGAAGTCGTTTGTACCGTGCCATCGCATCTCCAGCCACCGTCGTGTACGCGTGACCGATATGTAGTTTTGCACTTGGGTAATAAATCGGGGTCGTGATATAAAATGTCTTTGCCATGTTATTCCTCCGTTCTCTGATTTCCATCTTCATTATAGGCTATTATACGCTGTTACGGGACTGATGTCGAAACTCACTTTTTGTCGAATCAAAACATTTTTTGACATCAGACATCAAATTACAAAAAAACACACTCTATAGTTTCATTTCCTTTAAAAAGGGAAAATGTATTAATAAATCGTTTCAAATATGGTGTTTTTGAGAAATAAATGACATTTTGATTTCAAGCTATTCAGATTGGTTGACTACTTTTGGAAAGTCTAGTATTCTACATTCTATAGAAACGATGTCGAATTTTGACGATTTTTCAAAAGAAAAAGAGATCCATGACATCAAAGGAGGAACAACAAAATGAAATCAACAGGTATTGTACGTAAGGTAGACGAGCTCGGTCGTGTCGTAATTCCAATCGAATTACGCCGTACACTTCAAATTGCAGAAAAGGATGCCCTCGAGATCTATGTCGACAACGAACAGATCATCCTTAAAAAATATAAACCAAACATGACTTGCCAAGTAACAGGAGAAGTATCAGAAGATAACTTCAAATTGGCTGATGGTAAATTGATTCTTTCACCAGATGGCGCACAACGCGTTCTCGTTGAATTAAAAGATTTCCTCGATCGTCATTACGCAAGCAACGAGTAAACAAAAAAGGAAGCTCCTGACGGGGCTTCCTTTTTTTAATCTGCTTCGTGAAACGCAAGATACAGCTCCTGACGATCCAGTCCCCGTTCCTTGGCGACACGCTTCAACGCTGCATTCGGCTTTTCGCCTTCTTCGATATACCGACGGATTTGCTCGAGTGGATCACTGTCTTGAATGACCGCATCAGGTCGTTCTTCATTTGACCCTTCGACAAGAACGACGAACTCACCTCGAACGTCTTCTGCTGCCCAAGCACGTAATTCACTCACGCTCCCCCGAATGTATTCCTC
>NZ_WBYY01000196.1:0-5593 GCF_048985645.1 Exiguobacterium sp. A1_3_1
GTCCGTGTACACGTTAAAGTCGTCGAGGGTACGCGTGAGCGTATTCAGCTCTTCGAAGGCGTAGTCATCAAACGTCACGGTGGCGGCATCAGTGAAACATTCACAGTCCGTAAAATTTCTTACGGAGTTGGCGTTGAGCGTGCTTTCCCGCTCCACTCACCACGTGTTGCACAAATCGAAGTCGTTCGCTACGGTAAAGTCCGTCGTGCGAAACTTTACTACCTCCGTAACCTTCGTGGTAAAGCGGCGCGTATTAAAGAAATTCGTCGTTAATCATGTGAAAAAGTGGCTTGTCTCCGGACAAGCTTCTTTTTTTTGCTGTTTATGCGTATACTAGTCCTTAGGAAGAAATTGTGTTTATCAAGGGAGTGGAATTCGTGAAGGAGTTATTCAGTTGGGTAAAGGCGCTTGTCGTAGCGCTCGTCATCGCGTTCATCATTCGAACATTCCTGTTCGTACCTGTGATTGTTGATGGGGAATCGATGATGCCGACCTTACACAATGCGGATCGAATGATCGTCAATAAGATCCCATATTATTTTAATGAGCCAGAAAGAGGCGATATCGTCGTCTTCCATGCAACGGAAACGCGAGATTACATCAAACGGGTCATCGCTGTTCCGGGAGATACGATGTATTACAAAGACGATACATTGTATGTCAACGATAAGAAAGTCGCCGAACCGTATTTGAAAGAATACAAAGCCCAGATGAGTGGTGTGCCATTGACGGAAGACTTCACGCTTGAAGAGCGAACAGGAGAGACGACTGTTCCAAAAGGAAAAATATTCGTCATGGGAGATAATCGTCAAAATTCAAAAGATAGTCGTGATATCGGTTTTGTGGATGAAGATCAAATCGTCGGAACGACGAACTTCGTCTTCTATCCATTCAATGATGTACGCTCTGTCGATTAAAACGAACGAAGATGAGACGCTTGCCTTTAAAAGTAAGCAGCTCATCTTCTTTTCTTGTCTGAAGTTGCGTATACTAGGGAGTGGATGTTTTTTCATGTATCGTATGATCAGCAAGAAGTCCAGGAATATATGAACGAGGTGAAGGATATGACGATTCAATGGTTCCCCGGTCACATGGCCAAAGCACGTCGGGAAGTCACAGAAAAACTAAAGTTGATCGATGTGGTGATCGAACTCGTCGATGCCCGTCTTCCGATGTCGAGCCGCAACCCGATGGTCGAACAGATCACGGCAGGTAAGCCGCGACTGATTGTCCTCAACAAGGCGGATATGGCGGACAAACGAGTGACGGAGCAATGGATGCAGGCATTACGAGCAGATGGTGTTGATGTCGTCGCGGTTGACGCGAAGCACAATAAAGGATTGAATCAAATCCATGAGGGTGCTTTAAGACTAATGAAAGAAAAACACGCACGGATGCGGGAGAAAGGGCGGAATCCGAGTGCGATCCGTGCCTTGATCATCGGCATTCCGAACGTCGGGAAATCGACGCTCATCAATCGACTTGCTGGCCGAAATATCGCTATCACGGGTGACCGTCCAGGTGTGACGAAACGCCAGCAGTGGATCAAGATGAAGACAGGTGAGATGGAATTACTTGATACACCAGGTATCCTCTGGCCGAAGTTCGACGATCAAGTCGTCGGATATCGGTTAGCAGCGACGGGAGCGATCAAGGATGACATCTTAAACATCGACGATATCGCGCTATTTGCCCTTCGTGAGCTAAAGACACGGTATCCGGAGCAGTTACGTGAGCGCTATCGACTCGACGAAGTATCGGGAGAAGCGGTTGATGTACTTGAAGCAATCGGTAAAAAACGTGGTTTCGTCTCAGGTGGCTATGTCGATTTCGAGCGGACGAGCGAAATGCTCCTGCATGAGCTACGAACGGAAAAGCTCGGTCGGGTGACGCTTGAAACAGTCGAAGAATGGGAAACGCATGCATAACGGACTTGGACATCCTTTGATGTCCAAGTTTTTTTCAAAGGAGCAGGATGTATGAAGATAGCAGAAGTAAAAGAACGATTGCAAAAAGCGACACTAGAAGAATTTATTCAAATGAAGCAGGAACTGGCTTCAGATACGCGAAAAGGGGTGCATACGCTGTTTCGTCAGACAGAACGACGATTTGTACTCGAAGAGCAGCAACGGATCGATTTCAAGGAACGACTCGCATTTGAAGACGAGTATCGTCAGCAAGGGTACGTTCGAATTGCGGGAGTGGACGAAGTCGGACGAGGTCCACTAGCTGGTCCTGTCGTCGCAGCAGCAGTCATCTTACCAGACGGTTTCTATCATCCAGGACTAACGGATTCCAAACAGATGAGTAAAGTACAGAGGCAGGCGGCACTGAAGCATCTGCAAGAAGTTGCTGAGATTGCGATCGGCATCATCGAACCGGCTGAAATCGACGAAATCAATATCTATCAAGCATCGAAACGGGCAATGCAAGACGCAGTTCGTCAACTCAAACCAGATGCCTTACTTGTCGATGCGATGACACTCGACGACGATACACCACAACTCTCTCTTATCAAAGGAGATGCGCGGAGTGTCTCCATTGCTGCTGCAAGTGTCGTTGCGAAAGAGACACGAGATGCGATGATGGAACAATATGCGATCGAGTACCCGGGATATGGATTTGAAACACACGCGGGTTACGGAATACCCTTACATTTACAAGCGCTCGATACACTGGGCGTCACACCGATTCACCGGAAAACATTCCGTCCTGTCAAAGAACGTCTTTAGGAGGAATCGAGCATGCAAATCGAACATCGCGCCTTACTTCCATTTAAAATTATCGATCATGCGAACCTACCGTTACGGGAAGGCGCAAACATCGTCGGTAAAGTTTTAAAGCTGTTGCCGGACGGATTGATGGAACTCCAAGTCGGTCAACGCGTCTTGACGGCAGGGACGACAGCTGAACTAAAAGAAGGGAACATGTATCGCTTTCAAGTCGTTTCAGCAGAGGGACAACCGGTTTTAAAAATCATCTCGACCGAGTCTGTTCCGCAAAAGTCGGCTCTCCCCCAGTTACTCGACTCCTTTTTACAACGCCAGACGGTACCGACTGCCGAAACACGGGAACTCCTAAGGCAAATTGGTCAACCGGCGACGGAAGGAGAAGCGAAGCAGTTAAAACACGCCCTTACCGAACTCGTTCAACTGGCAAAGGGTGATGAGACAGGTCGAACGCTTGATCGAAAGACGAGTGATCAGATTTTAGCGCAACAACTCGTTCAAGCAACGAACGAAGCGGGGAAAGGAGTCTATTTATTTCAATTACCTCAATTTGGACCGTTCGAAGATGTGGATCTCATGATGGAAGCACCGTTCGAACGGACGTTTGATCCAAATCATGCCCGTGTCGTCTTATATCTTCAATTACCGACGCTCGGTGAGGTCGCTGTTGATGTCTTGATTGCAGACCGGAATGTTTCGATTTCCGTCTTTCATCCGAATGCGCACGTCAATACGTTCATGCAAGCCTACACACCGCAAATTCAGACTCGTCTTGAGGAACAAGGCTATGCATTGACGCGATTCGATTGGGTCGAACAGACGAAAGAGCGCGTACCGCATGATATCTCAACGCGTAACGGAAGGGTGGATCTTCATATATGAAAAAAGCAATAGCTCTATCATACGAAGAACAGATGCATGCTCCAAAAGTCGTTGCTAAGGGATCGGAACACATCGCAGAACGGATTTTAGAAGAGGCATTAAAACATGATATTCCGATCCGGCAGGACGAAACGTTGATGACGTTACTAGATGCTGTTCAAGTATCAGAACAGATTCCGGAAGAATTATACGGTGTCATTGCCGAGTTATTTGCCTTTTTATATCGTCTCGATCAAGATGAAATTCTGAAAAAATAAAGCTTTCGGTCGATAACGATAGACAGCGCTTCCAATTTTAACTACAATGAAAGAGCCGAAACTAAAGGGGTTAAGGGGGATTTTTTCATGAATGTACATGAGTATCAGGCAAAAGAATTACTTCGTTCGTACGGTGTACCCGTACCAAACGGAATCGCAGCCTTCACCGTCGAAGAGGCGGTCGATGCATCAGAACAATTGTCAGGCCCGATTAAAGTCGTCAAAGCTCAAATTCACGCGGGGGGACGCGGTAAAGCAGGTGGCGTCAAGCTTGCGAAATCGCAAGAAGAAGTGAAAGAATATGCGACGGAGTTACTCGGCAAAACGCTCGTCACGCACCAAACAGGTCCAGAAGGAAAAGTCGTTCAACGTCTTCTCGTCGAAGAAGGGTGTGCGATTGACAAAGAATACTATCTTGGAATCGTACTTGATCGTGTGACAGGACGTGTCGTCATCATGGGATCAAGCGAAGGTGGTATGGACATCGAAGAGGTAGCGGAAGCGACACCAGAAAAAATCATCAAAGAAGTCGTCGATCCTGCAGTTGGTCTTCAAGGATTCCAAGCGCGTAAACTTGCGTTCGCAATGGGTGTTCCTGTGAAGCTCGTCAACAAGTTCGTCGGCATGGTCACGAAACTCTACAACTTCTTCGTCGACAAGGATTGTTCGATCGCAGAAATCAACCCACTCGTTACGACGAAGGATGGCGAAGTCCTCGCACTGGATGCGAAGTTGAACTTCGACTCAAATGCATTGTATCGTCATGCGGACATCGTGGCGTTACGTGATGAAACAGAAGAAGATCCACGCGAAGTCGAAGCATCAAAGAGTGATTTGAACTACATCGCGCTTGATGGAAACATCGGTTGTCTCGTCAATGGTGCTGGTCTTGCCATGGCAACGATGGATATCATCAAACACTTCAGTGGTGATCCTGCGAACTTCCTCGATGTCGGTGGTGGTGCGACGAAGGAAAAAGTAACAGAAGCCTTCAAACTGATCTTATCGGATGAGAACGTCAAAGGGATTTTCGTCAACATCTTCGGTGGAATCATGAAATGTGATGTCATCGCAGAAGGTATCGTTGCGGCGACAAAAGAAGTCGGTCTCGAATTGCCACTCGTCGTTCGTCTTGAAGGGACGAACGTTGATGCAGGGAAACAAATTCTCAAAGATTCAGGTCTAGCGATTACAGCAGCTACATCAATGGCAGACGGCGCAGAAAAAATCGCTGCGCTCGTGAAGTAAGGGGGAGCTAAAGATGAGTATTTGGGTGAACGAATCGACGAAAGTCATTATTCAAGGGATTACTGGTAACCAAGGGATGTTCCATGGTGAACAGATGATCGACTACGGCACAAACCTCGTAGGCGGTGTCACACCAGGAAAAGGCGGTACGGAAGTACTCGGTGGTGTTCCTGTCTTTGATACGGTCGCACAAGCGGTCGAAAAAACAGGTGCGAACGCATCGATCATCTACGTTCCACCAGCATTCGCAGCGGATGCAATCATGGAAGCAGCAGATGCGAACATCGCGTTGATCATCTGTATCACGGAAGGTATTCCAGTTCTTGATATGGTCAAAGTAAAACGTTACCTCGAAGGCAAACCAGTCCGTCTCATCGGACCGAACTGCCCGGGCGTCATCACTCCAGGTGTCGCGAAACTTGGTATCATGCCAGGATATATCCTGTCTCTTATACACATCTCCGAGCCCACGAGACT
>NZ_WBYY01000197.1:0-5561 GCF_048985645.1 Exiguobacterium sp. A1_3_1
TCAGCCGTATGATTCGGCTGAGCGTTATTTTTTGGTTAGAGGGAAGAAAGAATCGCGTTTGCTACTGCATCAGCATAGCGTTGCTGATAAGAAGGAGAAACGAGTTTCGCCCGGTCATTAGCATTGGATAGGAAACCAAGTTCCGTTAATGTAGCGGGTGCATTCGTACCGCGAAGAACAGCGAGGTTCCCGAATTTAATACCACGATCACGTAATCCAATCGAGTTAACAAGATTGTTTTGGAGATTTCGTGATAGAGCAACAGATGCATTACCTCTGTAATAGAAGTTTTCAGCGCCATAAGCACTTGTTGAAGATGCAGCATTAATATGGATACTGACGAAGATGTTTGTCTTATGGGCGTTCGAGATGACGCTACGATCTGTTAACGAAGGATAGTAATCATTCGTATAACGTGTCAACTTCACATCGACTGTTTTAGATAGGCGCTCGGCTACGAGTTTAGCGACTGACATGACGATATCACGTTCATAAATACCGTATCGTGCGGCACCAACATCATGTCCACCATGCCCAGGATCTAAGACGACGAGTGGACGAGCAGACATAGAAGGCTGGAAGAGCGAGAGATACGTCGCTTCGACATATCCATAACGTCCATCAGATGTTTTGACAGCGACGAATCCTTTTGTCTTATGTAAAGCATTCGTTACCGTAACAACGGAACCACGTGGCAGTGTACCGATAGAAGGGCTGATCGAACTTGCACCAGACCGTAATGTCAATGAATCATTAAAAGGAACGAGAACATACATCGTCGTACCTGAATAATCAGCTGCAGATCCGACAGGTGGTAAAGAAGCAGAAGAAGATGTCGTTTTCTTCAAGTAACTTCCTGAGACATAGCCTTTTTTACTACCGTAAGACACTTGGTACCAGTTATCCTTCCGATACGAAGAGGTAACGATCTTTCCTTTAGGAATCGTTAATAGTTTAGCTGAGGTAGCAGAATTCGATGTACGTAAATTCAATGCGTCCAACGTAATGTAGTTCGTTTTCGCGAATGTCGTACCGGTAGCACTTGCTGTGACGACCGCTTTCTTTTTCAAGTAAGAACCAGCAACATAACCGGTTTTTGATTTGTAAGATACTTTATACCAGCTTCCCTTCTTGTAAGAAGAGGAAAGTGTTGTTCCTTTAGGAATCGTCAATAATTTAGTCGAAGCAGCAGAATCAGACTTACGAAGGCTCAACGAATCCGTCGTCGTGTAGTTCGTCTTCGTAAAGGATGTACCGACAGTACTAGCTTTAACGGCCGCTTTCTTCTTCAAGTAACTTCCTGAGACATAACCCGTCTTAGAACTGTAAGATACTTTGTACCAGTTTCCTGTTTTATACGAAGAAACGACTGATTTTCCTTTAGGGATCGTCAACAATTTTTTAGAGGAAGTAGTAGCAGAAGCGCGAAGATTCAGTGCATCTGTTGTTTGATAAGTAGCTTTCGTGATAGAAGCAGCAGATGCCTCGGGTGTTGGGGCGGCTACCGTGAAAAGTACGGCCGAAGCAATACTTGCGATCAAGACGGAAGTTTTAGTAGGCATAGTGTGCTCTCCTTTTAAATTTAGTATTGTAAAACAGGATATAAAAATGACAAAATGAAGAAAGATTTAAAATTATATATTAAAAACAATAATTTTATGTTCTAGATTCGCTCCTTTCTGTTAAGATAAAAATGGAAATCAGCAACAGATAAAAAATTGCCAATATTACAAAAAAATTAAAATAACATAGAAATCATATAACAAAAAGGTAAATAAATGGTAATATTATTTCAAAAAACATACAATTGAAACATAATTGAAATATTATTGTGTCATCAATACAAGAAAGAAGGTAAAAAGTATGGATCCGAATGAACATATTTACAGAGAGCTGATGGAAATCGAAGAAGAATATCGCCGTCTTCAACGAAGAGCAGAGTACTTAGTAGCTGAATTAAGTCGAACGAATCAAGATCATGCACAGGAAGTTTCTGTTGCACTAGAGCGTCCATTGAAACAACGAAGAGTGAATCAGCGATATCCACTGGAAGTTTACGTACACCAAATCAGTGATTTGATGCGCGAACGCGAGTCGATGTCAGCACGAGATATTCAGATGGAACTCGAACTTCGTTATCGTCACCAAATCAGTAACATTTATCAGCTCATGGCAAAAGTTGAACAGGCAAACCCGGCGATTCAAAAAGTGGGTCGTGGAATCTATACATATGATTCATCGGCAGAAGTTCCGATTTTTATGTAGTTTTTTCAAAAAACGTCGTTTCTTTTTTAAAGAAAGGCGTTTTTTTTGTTGAATGAATTCCAAAATAAAGATTTATTTTTAAAATAAGTAAATGATTTTCTTAAAAATGGTTTTTATCTCTTCTGTTCCATTTTTTAACTGATATAATGGATACGTAGATGAAAAAATTGTCGGACCTGACGTCACGTGGACGTGGGGAGAGGAGAAAAACAGTGCTTCAACTCGTAAAAAATACATTCAACGAACAGTCTAAGCGACTGAAGAACTATATGAAAATCGTAAAAGAAATCAATGCGTTAGAAAGTCGTTATCAAGCGATGACGGATGATGAATTAAAAAATCAAACAATCCACCTAAAGGAACGCATCGAAGCCGGTGAGACGATTGATCAACTAAAGACGGAGGCATTTGCTCTTGTCCGAGAGGCAAGTGTTCGTACGTTAGGCATGCGTCATTACGATGTTCAATTGATTGGTGGTCTTGCGTTACTAGACGGTCATATCGCAGAAATGGCGACGGGGGAAGGAAAAACATTAGTCGCGTCGTTACCGAGTTTTACAAAAGCCTTAAGTGGTAAAGGGGTTCATGTCATCACCGTCAATGACTACTTGGCACGACGAGACGTGGATCAGATCGGAGAAATTCACCGTTTTCTTGGTTTAACAGTCGGACTAAATGTTCCTGATCTGTCACCTGATGAGAAACGTGCGGCCTATGGCGCAGATATTACATATGGAGTCGGTACAGAATTTGGCTTCGACTACTTGCGAGATCATCTCGTCAATCGGAAGGAAGACCGTGTACAACGAAAACATCATTTTGCCATCATCGATGAAGTCGATAGTATTTTAATCGACGAAGCAAAAACACCACTCATCATGGCAGGTAAGGGCTCGGTGCACGAAGGATTACAAACCGTCGCGAAGCTGATCGTATCAAAGTTTCCTACGGATGCATACGAATACGACGAAGAGATCAAAGCAGTTTCGCTTACGGATAAAGGAATTTCGATCATCGAAGAGAACTTCGCCATCGATAATCTCTTCGCAGCTGAGCATCAAGTACTTTATCATTACATGGTTCAAGCCTTGCGTGCTCACATCGTCATGAAACGAGACGTTGATTACATCGTAAAAGATGGGAAAATCGAGTTGGTTGATTTATTTACAGGACGCATCATGGAAGGACGAAGTTTGTCGGATGGGCTCCATCAAGCCATTGAAGCAAAAGAAGGCATTGACATTACGGAAGAAAATAAAACGACGGCCCAAGTTACGATCCAACATTATTTCCGGATGTACGAGCTTGTTTCAGGCATGACAGGTACGGCACAAACTTCACGACAAGAGCTTTTAAAGACATACGGAATGGATGTCGTACAAGTCCCGACCAATCGCCCGAAACTCCGTGAAGATTCTTCTGACATCATTTACGCAACGAAAGAGGAGAAATATGAAGCTGTGGCGCGTGCGACGAAGGAAGCACATGCAAGAAGGCAACCCGTATTGATCGGAACGACGTCCATCGAACAATCATTTGCTGTAGCTGAAGCTTTAGATACACATCAGTTACCGTATCAAATCCTGAATGCAAAGACGGTCGACCAAGAAACTGACATCATTCGTGAAGCCGGACAACACGGACGCATTACGATCGCGACGAACATGGCAGGTCGAGGAACAGATATTACGTTGGATGAGATTGCGAAAGAAGCAGGTGGGTTGTTTGTCATCGGTACCGAGCGTCATGAGTCGGTTCGGATCGATAACCAGCTAAGAGGACGTTCAGGACGTCAAGGAGATCCAGGTAAAAGTCAATTCATCGTATCACTCGAAGATGACCTCGTCCGGCGTTTTGCAAAGGATCGACTGGAGAAAGTCTTGAAAAAAGTGAAGACGAGTCAGCATGAAGCGGTTACGTTAAAAGAAGCACAAGCATTATTGAGCTATGCGCAAGAAACATGCGAGGGGACAGGTTATTCGATTCGAGAGGAACTTGTTAAACTCGATGACGTCCTTCATCAGCACCGTCTTGTCATCTATGCGATCCGGAACCAAGTACTCGATGCAGAAGACATTCAAGATATGGTACTACCAATGGTCGAGCGGACGGTCGAACGTATCGTGGATCGTTATCTATCTGCAGAACTCGTACCGGAAGAGTGGCCAAAGGAAGAGTTCCAGTTCGCGATGGACGAATTACTAAACGACGAAGTACCACTTCCAGATGATTTAGAACAGCCGGAAGAGGTCAAAGCGTATTATGTGAACATTGTTTCCGCTCGTCGTGAAAAATGGATAGAGGAACTAAAGAATCCTGCGGTAGACGAGCTGATCCGAGATCAGCTATTGGCATCGATCGAAGAGCACTGGACGGAACATTTGACGACGATGAATACGCTAAAAGAAGGCATTCATCTTCGGAGTTACGGTCAGGAACAGCCTGTTCGGATGTACGAAAAGGAAGGCTTTGAAATCTTTAACTACACGATTGCTGAAATCGAGTATCCCGTTGCCTATGTCTTACAACGATTGTCCGAATATATCATGCTAGATGAAGAAATCGAGGAGATGGAGTTAGATGTTTAATCGCAGAAAACAAATCATTTTAGAAGCAGAGACACCAGAAAATACAGGACTGTATAAGCCTCGATTGATTTTTACAGAAGATATGTTGATCGAGAAAGAAGATGAATATCTTTTCCGTTACCATGCTAATCAATTGCCAGACTTGGAGTTAAATCAACTGTCCGTCGAAGCGCTGCAAGTGGACCTATCCTCCTCGCCGATTTCAATCGTCGCGTTGTTTCGAAATACATTAGAAAATAGTTTTCATGTAGACGGTCTTCCGTTACTCGTATTAGACGAAGCCAATCGTCTGATTGGCAGAAAGGTTTTGACGACGGAAGATATTCCGGAGTTCGTACCGATGAGTAGTATGCCATGTTGGCTTGATTTTTCCGAGGAAGAACTTTTCTTAACGGAAGAAGAAAATTTCCCGGAAAAGATTAGTCTCTTATTTAGTTTAGAAGAGACGCATGATCTCGAGATTCCACCGGACTTCCTTAATGCTGAAGCGCGACGTGTACGTCAGACATTCTATTCAACCCCGACGTTGAAGAATGAAGAAGTCAATGTCATGAATGTTTGGAACGAGAAGAACGAAAATAGGATGACAGGATTGTTTTTGATTCGAAACGGATATGAACAGGCGATTCAACTCGGAACGCTTCCGTTACAACTTATGAACGGGGAACAAATCTTGCAGACATTGCAGGTAGCGTTAACGTCCCCAAT
>NZ_WBYY01000198.1:0-5526 GCF_048985645.1 Exiguobacterium sp. A1_3_1
GGAGATGTGTATAAGAGACAGCATCTTAACGATGTGATAGTGACTCGGCGCGTGGTGAACGGATTTTCGCCACATTTGATACTTTTTCAAGGTGATTGTCGATCCGACATCCTGCGCATAGCGATGAAACGATTTTAAAATCTCATCTTTTGTATACTTTGGCGCCCGCTCGAGTTCTTCGGGTTGCTGATCTACATTCCATTCGTAACCTGCTGCAGATAAAGCTTCAGGCCAAGACCCGAATTGACGAACGATATTCTCTGGCTGTGGCCAGTCATTGACGAGCGCATAACGACGGTAGACTGTACGCCTTGGACGATCCTGGATGAGTTCACCGACTGCGCGAATCGCTTCGATCATCTCGAGTTGTTCTTCCGTATAACTCTTTTGATTTGTAAGTACGCGTTGCTTCATGAGTGAGTCCTCCTTCCTAGTGAAGTAGAGTATTGAGGCAAAAGTCCTCTGTGGTAAATATATCGGTTCATTTCCATTAATTATGAATAATTTTAATGAATTATTGTAAATATAGTGAATCGGATTCTTTGATAGTATAAAACGAAGATATAAAAATGAAAACAGAATGACACGAAATTTTAATGCTATTCAGAAAAATAGGACAAATGACACAGGTGGAAAAAAAGACCAGACACGCTCGTCAGCGAATCTGGTCTTTTGGTGTAACTTATTTTCCTTCGATTGATGCCCATTTGTATGAAGTATCGGCACCTACTTTATGGTTGACGATTCCTTTAACATACGGCTTACGTAAGAAGGAAGCTCCGCGCTGATACATAACAGAGATCGCTTGATCGTCCTCAAGGAGAGTTTTCTCAGCGTCTTTCAGTGCCTGCCAACGTTTCTCAGCATCTACTTCTTTTTGAGCTGATTTGATGAGTGAATCATATTTATCGCTTGAGTACTTACCACGGTTGTATGGTCCACCTGTTACCCACATATCGAGGAACGTCATCGGATCCTGGTAGTCAGGTCCCCATCCTGCGAATGATAGTTCGAACTCACCTTTTGATTCTAGCTCAAGTTTGTTCTTGAACGGCTGTTGTTTGATCGTGACTTCAAGACCTGGAAGGTTTTTCTCCCACTCGCCTTTAAGGTATTCAGAGATTTTCTTCGAGTTATCATCATCGTATGAAAGAAGCTCGAGTTTGACTGATTTTTTACCGATATCTTTCAATCCTTTTTCGAACGATGCTTTTGCAGAAGAAGCATCGTATGAACCGAAGCCTTCGTTACCATCACGGAAGTCTTTACCGTCTGGACCTTTTGCGAATTCTTTCGGGACATAGTAATAAGCTGGGATTGAACCGTTGTTTAAGAGAACTTTTGCCATCTGCTCTTTATCGTACCCAGAGTCGATTGCTTTACGGATGTCTTTATTTTTCAAGAGTTCATTCTTGAAGTTCATTTGGATATAGTACATCGATGCATCAAGGCGTGTATCGAAGTCTTCGTTATCTTTGTACTGATCCACGAATTCGCTTGTCAGACCCACTTGGTCGATATCACCTTTTTCGTAAAGGTTAACTGCAGTCGATGTTTCCTTAACGACTTTGTAGTTGATCTCTTCGAGTTTAACGTTATCTTTATCCCAGTACTGATCGTTTTTCTTGTAGCTCCAACCGACTTCTGTTTTCCAGTCTGATAGGACGAATGGTCCGTTGTAGAGGAATGTATCTGGTTTCGTCGCGAAGTTTTTCCCTTGTTTTTCGACGAACTCTTGTTTCAGTGGCATGAATGAACCGAAACCAGTTAATGATTTGAAGTATTCAGCCGGTTGCGTCAGCTTAACTTCGAGCGTTTTGTCGTCAACAGCTTTGACTGCAACATCGTCAGCTTTTCCTTTTCCTGTGTTATACGCTTCTGCGCCATCGATGATATACATGATATACGCATATTGCGAACCACTTTTCGGATCAAGAACACGTTTCCATGCATACTCGAAGTCTTTTGCTGTGACATCACTGCCATCCGACCATTTCGAATCACGAAGCTTGAACGTGTATGTAAGTCCATCTTCCGAAACATCAACACTTTCAGCAACACCAGGTGTAGCTTCTTGTTTGTCATCAAGACGGAATAGACCTTCTTGGACGTTGTTTAACACTGTGAAAGAAACAGAGTCTGTTGCGACGGTTGGGCTAAGTGCTGGAATATCTGAAGCACTCGTTAAATTTAAGATTTGTTTGTCTGAAGATTTCTCTCCAGATGTCGAACCGCTTTCTTTTTTACCTTCATCTGTCGTCGAACATGCCGCAAGACTTGATCCAGCGATTGTCAGTGCTCCAACGAGTGCAAGTGCCTTTTTCTTCTTCATAAAGTAAATCCCTCCCAAAAGAAATAGATATATCTGGTGAAACGATAAGAACCGATAGGATAGCGATCCGGTGTCCGACTAAAAATAAGAGGGGTCATCGCCTTTTATTCTTAAGCTGTGGAAAGCACCGGATCAACTTGTTATCAATAATAAATACAATATTCAGAAAAATCAATAGAATATTTTCAGATTATTTCAAAATCATTAAATTTGTGTGTAATACCAATGGTTTTTTTATTAAATTATTTTTGTTGAAGGATAAAATTAGGAGTTTTTAAAAGGGTCTAATACAAAAAGAACCAGTTGTATAAAACAACTGGTTCTTGAACTCATTTCTGCTCTTGGACGTACTGAAGTGCTTCTGCGACGTGATCTTTTACTTTCACACTGCGCCATTCCTTGACGATTTCACCAGACTCATCAATTAGGAAAGTTGAACGAACAATTCCAAAATATTCCTTACCGTAGTTCTTTTTCAGTTGCCAGACGCCATATTGCTCACACACTTCATGCTCGATATCTGATAACAATTGGAACGGTAATTCGTATTTTGCGATAAAGTTTTGATGCCGTTTCTGACTATCAGCAGAAACACCGAGAATGACGGTGTTATTTTCTTCGAACGCTTGCGTCGCATCACGGAAATCACATGCCTCGGTCGTACAACCAGGCGTTGAATCCTTCGGATAGAAATAGAGTACGACTTTTTTTCCACGATAATCCTCGAGGGAAATCGGTTCTCCTTGTGCGTTCGGAAGGGTGAATGTTGGTGCTTGCATGAAAATTCCTCCTTATCCTAATTCCATGTTTAATTGATCCGCATATTTCTCAAGCTTCTTTTGAAGACTCTCTTTTAATGGATCGAGGGCAATCAAGTACTTCTCATAATCCGTACCGGCTTTCGCTGTCTTCATGAGGAGTGGCTGTTCTTCTTCATACCAGTCTGCGTAGTCTTGATAGTAATCAACGAGCGTTTCAGGATTTCCTTCGTTCTTGAGCGCCTCACCGTAAATCATCAGGATGTTACTGTTCATCTCAAGCGCCATATAATCGGTTTGCGCATTGACACGAGAGAAGACGGCATCCTGCTCTTTTTCATCGGTTTTTCCGATCTCATCAGCCGCCTTCGCATTGACACCATATTCATCAGCGTTAAATCCAGTGAACATATCGCCAAGCGTCGAGAAGACGGACGGATCGAATGTCGTCGGTGTCAGGACGATTTTCCACTCATCGTCTTTCTTCAATAACAGTTTTGATCCCCGGTTTGGGAGAATCGATCCTTTCGCATCCTTGAATTCGTGGATGATATAGGCGACGTCGCCCTTTTGGAACGACTTGACGACCTTACCGGGAACGACATTCAAGTTTTTCGCACCAACGGCAAGCGGTTCAAGTTGTTTTTCGTCACCCGTATATTCAATCGATGCGAGATCCTTCGCATCTGCTCGTCCGGATTGACCGAGCGTTTTTTCGTATGTTTGATAGACGTCAAGAACGGCTTGTTCAGCCTTCTGTTGTTTCGTTTCCGTCGTCTTCGGGGATTTGGTATCTGTAGAAGACGAGGAGTCGTTTCCGCAACCGACGAGTACGAGACTGGTCGCAAGCAGCACTACGAGCAATCGTTTCATTCGAATTCCTCCTAAGATGAATGTTTCATGGTGATTCCATAGCTAATCTTGTCTCTACCATACAGGAAATTCGCTTTTTTGAGTAGGATATCGGTACACTAAACGAAAGGGGAGTGATAGATATGAAAATTCATATTACAGATGAGGCATTACAATACTTCAAAGATGAGATGGAAGCAAAATCAGGCGATACGATTCGCTTCTTCGCAAAATATGGTGGCTCAACGGATTTAACACAAGGTTTCTCGGTCGGTGTTCATATGGAAGAAGTCGAACGGGCAGCGGTCGAAGAGGTCGTCGACGGCATCCACTTCGTCGTTTCGGATCAAGATGACTGGTTATTCCAAGGGCAAGACGTCAAAGTTTCAATTGAACACGAAGAAATCGTCTTTTCACAAGCAAAGGAATAATCGAGAACGGAGGAGAGACCAAATCGGTCGCTCCTCTATTTTTTTGACTAGAATAATTGTAAGCGGACTCATGCTTCTGTACAATGGAGAATGTAAGCGATTTAAAGTAGAGATTAAAGGGGGAATAGAGATGATTCCGTACAAACACGAACCATTCACGGACTTCTCACAAGAAGCAAACAAGAAAGCGTTCGAAGAGGCACTTGCACTCGTCACGCAAGAACTCGGCAAAGATTATCCGCTCGTCATCGGTGGAAAACATGTGACGACGGAAGATAAAATCGTCTCCGTCAATCCGGCTAACAAAGAAGAGATCGTCGGACGTGTCTCGAAAGCGACACAGGAACATGCAGAAGAAGCGATGCAAGCAGCGGTCACAGCCTTCGAAACATGGAAATTCGTCAATCCGTCTGTACGTGCGGACGTCCTATTCAAAGCAGCGAACATCATCCGTAAGCGGAAGCATGAGTTCTCTGCCTACCTCGTCAAAGAAGCAGGGAAGCCTTGGAACGAAGCAGATGCCGATACAGCAGAAGCGATCGACTTCCTCGAGTACTACGCACGTCAGATGCTCGTCTTAAAAGACGGCAAAAAAGTCGAGAGTCGTCCAGGCGAATACAATCGTTACGATTACATTCCACTCGGTGTTGGTGTCATCATCTCACCATGGAACTTCCCACTCGCGATCATGGCTGGAACAGCTGTCGCAGCAATCGTGGCAGGGAACCCGATCCTCTTGAAACCCGCATCAACGACACCGGTCGTCGCAGCGAAATTCGTCGAAGTGATGGAGCAGGCTGGTCTTCCGGCAGGCGTCTTGAACTTCGTACCAGGTTCAGGGGCAGAAGTTGGTGACTACCTCGTCGATCACCCGAAAACACGTTTCATCAGCTTCACGGGATCACGTGATGTCGGTCTTCGCATCAACGAGCGGGCATCGAAACTAAACGAAGGTCAAATCTGGCTCAAACGCGTCATCGCGGAAATGGGCGGAAAAGATACGATGGTCATCGATGAGTCGGCCGACCTCGATTACGCAGCGGACATGATCACGAAAGCGGCATTCGGATTCTCGGGTCAAAAATGTTCAGCTTGTTCACGTGTCGTCGCACTCGACTCTGTCTATGACGAGTTGCTCGAAAAAGTCGTCGCG
>NZ_WBYY01000199.1:0-5457 GCF_048985645.1 Exiguobacterium sp. A1_3_1
TCGTGGGCTCGGAGATGTGTATAAGAGACAGACCCAGTCCTTCTCAATTGCCACGATATGTTCATCAATGATGACTTTGGCGATATACGGACCTGTCAATTCCGCTCCGACTGCCAGTACGAGTAAAAATAATCCTAAAAAGATCGCTTGTTTCTCATGCATCGCATAGCGGATCAACGAACGGATCGTCGTCTTCCGACGTGCCGGATCGAGTTGGTATAATTCTAATTCATTCATGCAGAGGCACCTCCTTACATCTCTTCACTTTGTCGCTCGAATTGTTGAGCGTACCAGCCATTTTGTGCCATCAGGCTGTCATGTGTTCCTCGTTCAGAAATCATTCCGTCTTGCAAGACGATGATTTCGTCCGCATGTGCTACTGCCGATAAACGATGGGCAACAATCAATGTCGTGGATTGGTGGCGATTCGATCGAATCGAATCAATGATATGTGATTCCGTTTTCGCGTCTACCGCTGATAGTGAATCATCAAGCAACAGCAACTCTGGTTTTTTTAACATCGCCCGCGCGATCGAGAGACGTTGCTTTTGTCCTCCCGACAACGTGACGCCACGTTCACCAACCATCGTCTCAAGTCCTTGTTCCAGCGTTTCGATATCTTTTTCAAACGATGCGAGACGAATCGCTTCCTGCAATTCTTCTTCTGTCGCTTTACCTGCACCGAATAGAATATTGTCCCGAACGGATTTTGAGAATAATAAATGTTCTTGTGAGACGTAACCGGTCCATCCGCGAACCGTCTCTAGCGCAACATCTTCATACGGTACGCCGTTGACCGTCAGCATATCCCGTCCGATTGGATACTCACGTAAGAATTGACGCAAGAACGTCGTTTTCCCGGATCCCGTTGGTCCGACGATACCGATCGTTGTTCCTTGTTCGATCGTCATATTCAAATCTCGTAAGACCGGATGGGCTGTCTCTGGATACGTAAACGTCAAATCGTTCATCTCGATCCGTTCAGGGCGATCGACGTGTTCCCGCGGTGTCGAAGCAATCAACGGTTTGACTCGCATCGTTGCTTCTAAGCGGTCAAGACTCGCTGTTCCGCGCTGGATGACATTGATCAATTCACCAAAGGCGTACATCGGCCAGATCAGCATCCCGAGATAGATGTTAAAGGCGACCAATTGTCCGAGCGTGATGTCGTTCGTAAAGACGAGATATGTCCCGAACGATAAGCCGATCAAGTAACTGAAGCCAACGAGCAGCTTGATGATCGGTTCAAATAAGACGTCGATTTTTGCGACGTGCATATTTTTCTCAAAGACATCCGTCGTGACATCGTCGAACCGTTTAACATCGACTGGTTCTTGTACGAACGAGCGGATGACACGCAGTCCGGAAATCGACTCGACGACCTGGTCATTCATCGTTCCAAATGAATCCTGGGCAGTGATGAAACGTCCGTGAATTTGACTTCCGAGCTTATTCATCGCGTAGGCGAGAAGGGGCATCGGTAACAAGGCAGCAAGCGTCAACTTCCAATCGATCGCCACCCCCATGACGACGAGCGTGATTGCCGTCATGTTCAACGAGTCGACGAGCGTCAAGACACCAAATCCGGCTGTCCGCTCGACCGCCTTCAAGTCGTTCGTCGCGAGCGCCATCAAGTCTCCCGTCCGATTCTTTTGGTAGAACGTCGGCGTCAGTTTCAATAAGTGCGTAAAGAAGCGACTCCGAAGTGTCCGTTCTAATAAAAATGCCGTTCCGAATAATTTCGCTAACCACAGATACGTCAAGATGAAGGAAACGATGGAAATGACTGTTAATCCGATGACGTATTGCAAGAGCGTCGCCTGGTCCATCGATCCCGACCGCAATCCGTCGATGACCTTACCGATCAGCCATGGCGGCGTTAAATCGATGAAGCCGGTGATGATCAATAAGACGACTGCTACGAGATACGATGATTTGTGTTCTTTTAGAAACCAACTCAATTGCCGAAATAAACGCATGAGGGTCCCCCCTTTACTGTGAAATGAAGTACTTTTTCCGAGCACGCAAAAAGGCATACGGATTTCCGGATGCAGTCCGAGAATCAGTATGCCTTGAAATGGGCATGATGCATTCTTGTTCGTCTGCGCGCTCGGGAGACGAATCCCCTTGCTCGCACATGAAATGAATTACTTATACGTGCTCAAGAGTCTCCGTCGTATTCAGCTGTTGGATATGAGTGAAACCAATTGGCTTTTTCATAGGACGGTTCCTCCTTTTCTTAGTCTGTGCGTAGAATAGCACAATTGTCGGATAATTGTCAATTTTTCGTCTTGCTTTTATTATTCCGCCTCTTCTTCTTTGACTTGTTCGAGGACTTGAGCCGCTAGACCGTATGGAAATCCTTTTCGGACGAGCGCTTGTTTCACTTTCTGTTCGCGTTCGAACGGTTCAAGTTGCCGGTATTTCGGATAATACTTGCGTGCTTGATAAAGGGCCGCTTGTTCTTCTTCGTCCCCTTCTTCAGCTCGAAACACCTCTTCGATGCCCGCCTTGATCAAGTCGGACGAGAATCCGCGTTGCATGAGCGTCATCTGTAACTTTTGTGTCAGTTCCCGCACGGAACGCCGTTGCAGCTCTTTTTGCTTTTGCCGCAAAAACTTCAGGACTTTTTCGTATTCCTCTTCATTTGTAAACGTCACGATCGCTTCATCGATCGCCGTCTTCGGTATCTTCAATGCCTCAAGGTCGCGTCGAATCCGTCCCGGTCCTTGAGGTGTCGTCGCTTTTTTCGTTGCCGTATAAGCAAGTGCGAACTGTTGATCATCCAGATAGCGCTGCTCCGTCAATCGCTCGATTGCATGTTTGATCGCATGCTCCGGTGTCTCTTTCTCTGTTAAATAGGCGACGACTTCACTCGTCGCCCGCATGCGGTACGATAAATGATTCAACGAGAGACGATACGCTTTTTGCTGTTCTTCAGCCGTCAACACTTCCTTGACGAAATCGTCATCGAGTTCCTTATCGCGTTGTAGATTGTATTTAATTAAGATATCAACGTCTACGGCAAAGGCATATTCTTCTTTGCCATCACGCTCGACATAGATATTGAATCGTTCGCTGTTCTTTTTCTGCGTCGAGATCCGTTTGATCTTCATGTCGTTCCCTCCCCTAACCTGATTCAGTAGTTCTACGATATCATGAACAGGCAGGTCTATGTTTGAGTGAAACCATGGAACGGGAACAAATGGAAAGAAGCTACTTTTACTTATTTCAGGGAGGATGGATTACATGAACATTGCGATTACCGGTGGAACCGGTATGATTGGTCAAGCCTTGACGAAGCGTTTACTCGAGCAAGGACATCATATCTTTATCTTAACGCGTCATCCGAAAGCAAATGACGCGCATGTCACATATATCAAGTGGATGACAGAAGACGCAAAACCGGAACAGCACTTAGAGGGCGTTGATGCATTCATTCATCTGGCTGGTGCTTCGATCAACGACGGACGTTGGACAGATGAACGCAAACGCGTCATTCTCGACAGTCGCGTCAGCACGACGAAGGAGCTCGTTCGAATCGTTGAAGCACTCGATCAAAAGCCAAATGTCGTATTGTCTGCTTCTGCGGTTGGCATTTACGGACAAGATCGGCATCAAACCTTCTCTGAAGATCACCCCCTTCCACCGACCGCTGACTTCTTAAGTCATGTCTGTGTCGCGTGGGAAGATCTTGCCCGTCCGATTGCCGACGCTGGCATTCGACTCGTCCATCCACGAATCGGTGTCGTCTTAACGAAAGCCGGTGGCGCTTATCCGTTAATGCGCCTGCCTTATGTCTTGTTTGGTGGTGGGACGATGGGCGACGGAAAACAGTGGGTCTCCTGGGTCCACATCGATGATTTAGTCGATTTATTCCTATTCGCACTTGAGACCCCGACAGTCGAAGGACCACTGAACATCACTGCGCCTCACCCGGAGACGATGCGCCGTTTTGGACAGACGATCGGAAAAGTCTTACATCGCCCACACTGGCTCCCGGCGCCACGCTTCGCGTTAGAGCTCGCACTCGGTGAAAAGAGTACGATTGTACTAGAAGGAGCTCGTGTCATCCCGAAAAAAGCGCTCGAAAACGGATACAAGTTTCGGTATGCTGAACTAAAGGATGCATTGCGAGCAATCGAGCATTCAAACTAGTACAGGGGTGGACGATACTTGGATATCTTAATTCGAAATGCACATATCTATCCGATTACTTCGGACAGTTTTTACGGGGACATCCGTATTCGTGATGGAAAAATCATTGAAATCGGTGAATTACTGGATCATTTAGACAACGATCAAGTCATTGAAGCAGAAGGTCACTTTTTATTGCCCGGTTTCATCGATGCCCATACACATCTCGGATTATATGACGAAGGTACCGGAACCGTCGGAAATGATGCGAATGAGACGATTTTCGCGATGACTCCTCATCTGCGTGCCATTGATGGCGTCTATCCGCTGGATGAAGGCTTTAAGGAAGCCGTCGAACACGGGATCACGACCGTTCAAGTCATGCCTGGTAGCATGAACATCATCGGCGGCGTCACGAGTGTCATCAAGACGCACGGACGGTTCATCGATGATATGATTCTTCGAAAGTATGCGGGTCTGAAGGTGGCGCTCGGTGAAAACCCGAAGCGTGTCCATAGTGCTGGTCGCGCCGGTGAACTGACACGGATGGGCATCATGGGGATGTTGCGCGAAGCCTTTCTTGAAGTTCGGACACAACGAGTTTCCGAAACGTTCGCCCATCAGATGATCAAACGGGTCCTTGATCATAAAATGCCGCTTCGTGTACATGCGCACCGAGCAGATGATATTCTTTCCGCAATTCGTTTTGCGGAAGAGTTCGATCTCGATTTACGTATCGAACATTGTACGGAAGGTCATCTCGTCGCAAAAGAGATGGAACAATTACCGATTGAAAAAGTGACGGTCGGACCCACCTTCACGCGAAAGTCTAAAATCGAACTGAAGAATAAGACATGGGAAACGTATCGAATTCTTCATGAGCATGGTCTTGAAATCTCCATTACGACCGATCATCCGTACACCCCTGTCCAGTACTTGAATCTCTGTGCCGGTCTAGCTGCACGAGAAGGTCTACCGGTCGATGTCGCCTTGCGCGCGATCACGATTCATCCAGCCCGCTCGCTCGGTGTGGACGATCGCGTCGGATCGATCGAGGTCGGAAAAGACGCGGATCTCGTCCTATGGAGTCACTTCCCACTCGACTATTTAGCGAAACCGCTCATGACGATGATTGACGGAAAAATCATTTTTGAACACGCTCAACTGAACTTGACTTAACCCCACCCCCGCCAGGTGTTTTTTGCACCTTTCGGGGGTTTTAGACGCTTACGGAAAACATCTTGTTTTTGTATCTTTTTTCACAAAAATTATTTTCTTGCAATTTTAAAAAAAGAAGGTAATATTATCTTATCCGACAAC
>NZ_WBYY01000200.1:0-5455 GCF_048985645.1 Exiguobacterium sp. A1_3_1
GTCTCGTGGGCTCGGAGATGTGTATAAGAGACAGATTGTAGAAATCGACCGCTTCCGGATTGATGGTTCCTTCTCCCGTTGGAAATAGACGCGACCAAGAAATCGATAGTCGAAACGAATTGTGCCCGAGCTCTTTCATCAAGGCAATGTCTTGTTTGTATTGATAGTAAAAGTCAGATGCTACTGAAGCACTGACACCATCAAAGAAGCGGTTCGGTTCGACCTCGTACCAGTGATCCCAAATGTTCGGACCTTTTCCACCTTCATAGGCGGCTCCTTCCATTTGTGTCGCAGAGGCAGCTGTCCCCCACCAGAAATCCGTCGGAAAATCATACTTTTTAATCGTAGTCGTCTTGTTCTCTATCTGATTCATCATTAGCACATCCTATCTCTCATTTTTCACTCATCCGGTATACGTTATCCGATCTGTTGATTTTTTTCTTGAGTAGTATTCGCTTCTTCCCGTTCTTTCTTCAAATTCAAACGGTCAATGAAGACGAGGAACGGGAACCAGACTGCCATGATGATTGCAAAGTTGACTAATTGTAGCAATCCACCAGCTAACGAATTGGTTGCCATCATTCCACTGATGAACATCGGGACAGTCCACGGTACCGCAACACCGGTCGGAGGTGGGACGATCCCCGTTGACATCGCGAAGTACGTCACGGTCACCGTAATCAGCGGTGCGACGATCCATGGAATCATGATCAATGGGTTCATGACGATAGGAAGTCCAAAGATCATGGGTTCATTAACGTTGAAAATACCAGGTCCAATTGACAGTTTTCCGATTTGTTTCATTTGTTTCGATCGCATGAATAACAAGATGGCAACAACGACAGCGAGTGTTGAACCGGAACCCCCGATCCCAACCGTATAGATTTCAATGAATTGTTTACTGATGATGTTCGGGATTTCTCCGTTTGACGTGTACGCATTCAAGTTTTCAAGAGAGAGTGTGTTCCAAATCGGGTCCATGACCGAGTTGACGATGACTTGTCCGTGCAGTCCAAAAAACCAGAATAGTTGCACGAAGAAGATGGCGATTAATGTCGGGAAGAGTCCGTTCCCTAGATTAACAAGTGGTTTTTGAACAAGATTGAAGATGAGATCGTGTAAGTTCGTATCTAACAGTGAAGTGACGGCAATGTTAATGCCAAGGAATACGGTGAGCGTAAGTAATGCCGGGACGAGTGCTGAGAATGATTTGGCGACAGCTGTCGGCACACCGGCAGGCATTTTGATCGTCCAGTTTTTTTGAACGATGAAGCGATAGATCTCTCCTGCTAGGAATCCTGTGATCATGGCTAGGAACATGCCTTTTGCGCCGAGACGGTCGAGTGGAATGACATTGCCGACTGGTTCGGCGACATTTTCGACTGATACAAAGAAAGGAGTAAGTAATAAAAACGAAACAAGTGCAATGACGCCACCGAAAACAGCTTCGACCTCATAACTTTTAGACAGATAATAACCGATACCGAATACGACGAACAATGACATGATGCCCATTGTGGCGGATGGAGCGTTTCCAAGTGATGTCTTAAAGGCATCTAGTACACCCGGAGACATGAACTTATCAAGGAACGGTAAATTCGCGACGACGACAATTAAGGAACCAAACATCGTAATCGGAAAAGCAAGCATGAATGCATCACGTAATGTCTGCAAATATCGACTATTGTTTAAAAATGCCGCCATCGGCATCAAAAAACGACTTAGCAAATCAAACCACTTACTATTCTCAGTCATCTTAAACACTCCTTATCATTTTTGGGAAAACTTATGTTCCATGAGTTCGATGAGTCCGGTCGTTAAATCAAGCATCGTCTGCGTCGACATCAGGTGATCTTCTGCATGTAATAACAATAAGGAGAGCGTCGTCGGCTCACCGCTTGCTTCCTTTTGAACCTGACTAAAGTGAACTTGGTGTGCTTCTTGTAATTGCGCTCTTGCACTTGATAATAATTGGTCGAAGTCTTCAAACGTGCCATCTTTATACACTTCGATCGCTTCACGAATCGTACTTCTCGCATTTCCACTGTGTAAGATCATCGTGAACGCGATTTGCTCCATCGTCTGTTCATTCGTCTGCATATCGATCACCCCATCAACTTCACAGCTTGTTCGTAAGCTGCTTTTCCGTCTGCCATTCCATACGCCATCATATCGATGACTTCGACCGGTTTGTCTGTCGCTTGCTGAAATTTTGATAATAGAAATCGCATTTGTGGTCCAATCAAGATGACATCTGCACCAGACATCTCCTTCATCGCCTGATCTTGTCCGACTGCCCAAATTTTAGCTTCTTCTCCGAGTCCCTTCGCATGTTCTTGCATCTTCGACACCAAAATGCTCGTCGACATTCCTGAACTACACGCCAACATGATTTTTCTCATCTACAATTCCCTCCTCATTTGTAATCGCTTACACATTTGATTATACGGATTAATTCATTCATGTCTATACTTGATAATTAATTTGTTTATTTTTATTTTATAAAAGTGTAGAGTTGTTATTGAAAATAAGATGAAGGAGGAATTTGTATGACAAAACCGATTTATCTTACTCCCCTTTCAAAAGAACGAATTTGGGGCGGACAGAAGCTTCAAGAGTATGGATTTTCGATACCTAAAGAACAACGGACGGGAGAAGTCTGGACAGTAGCAAGTCATCCAAACGGCATGTCACGCGTCCAGACTGGACCAATGACGGGACTCACCTTAGAAAAACTATGGTCAAATCACCCTGAAATTTTTGGTATGGAGACCGACTCTGATTTTCCACTATTGGTAAAATGGATCGATGCCTCGGAGGATTTATCCGTTCAAGTCCATCCAAACGACAAGGATGCCAATCGTTTTGAAAAGCAGCCATTTGGTAAAAATGAATGCTGGTACATCTTAGATTGTCCAGAAGACGCCGTCCTTATCTATGGTCATTCGTTAACCTCCTTAAACAACTTTGATGAGACCATTCATCAGGGTACTTTATTGCAGTCTCTTCAGCATGTGCCAATCGCTAAAGGTGATTTTATCTATGTACCTGCTGGCACAGTGCACGCGTTAACAAAAGGATGTGTCGTCCTTGAAATTCAACAAAATTCAGATACGACCTATCGACTATTTGATTACGACCGGTCTGATCCGGTGACGGGAAAGGTACGCCCGCTTCATCTTGAACAAGCCCGTCGTATCATTCGTTTTCCTCATTTCCAGTACACGGAACCTGCCGTCATGCTCACTCCTTTTCGTAAAAGATTGACACAAACACCCGACTTCTTTGTCGAAGAGTGGTCGATCAGGCAGACATATACTTTAGAAGCAAGCTGTCTGTTTCGCGTCATCACGGTCATCGAAGGTACGATTGAATTGGACCACGTCCTCTTGTCTGTCGGAGCAACTGCGATTCTTCCGGCAAATAGCACCTTTCTCATCCAAGGAAACGGTCTCGTCTTGATCACTGGTCCTTCTCTTAAAATGACAACGCCTCATCGAATCGGTATCGACCTCGGTGGAACGCAAACACGTGTCGCTGTGATCGATCAACATAAAATCGTTAAACAATTGTCGTTTCCGACCAATCCTAAAGCAGGTCCATCCCAGACGCTTTCAAATATCGAGTACGCCATTCAAGTTTTTTCAGAGGAATTTCACCTGTCGAACATCGGAATTGCCGCGCCTGGTCCACTCGATACGAAGACTGGACTTCTGTTATCTCCACCAAATTTACCAGGATGGGATGAAGTCGACTTGGTTACCCCACTTTCCTCCGCATTCGACTTACCCGTCTTTCTCGAGAACGATGCCAATGCCGCGGCTCTAGGTGAAGCGTTATACGGCGCGGGACGTCACTCATCATCTGTCTACTATGTGACCGTCAGTACAGGAATCGGTGGAGGTTATGTCTATATGAAACAACTAATCCGTGGAGCAAATGGATACGCTGGTGAGATTGGCAATACGATTATCGACTCATCGGGTCCACTGCATCCTGTGTTGAACAAAGGTTCTCTCGAAGGATATGCCAGTGGTACAGCACTACAGTCACGAGCTAACGAACGACACGCCTCGTCCATCGAGCGATTACTCGCCCATCCGCAAGAGAGGGATCGTTTTATAAATCATTTAGCAACTGGACTTGCAAACATCATTCACACGATTGATCCGGAAGTCATCGTCGTTGGAGGAGGTGTTACGGGATCTGCTGATTTATACTGGGAAGCGTTACAGGAACGTGTTCGCGAACTCGTATATCCTTCCCTTCGTACAAAGGTCGATATCCGTCTTGCCGAATTGAAAGGACAGGCAGGCGTCATCGGAGCTGCTGCTCTAGATGGAGTAGAGTAAGCACCACATCACTTACCTTATTTAATCAAAGCAAAGAGGGTGATCCATTCCGTTATTGAAATGGATCACCCTCTTTGTATACATCCTATCTATTTGAATATAGCTATTTTTTAGAGCAGCGAATTGCTAAAAATGACTTCAGCTCGTTCTCAATCCGTTTTGGGTTTAAGGAAGAACAGAAAAATGTTAAATACTAAAAAAAGACCAAGCAGTACCCACAAGACAGAATAAAATGCTGTATTCGGGACGAACAAATAATCTATCAATAACACGATTAAAAAGAGAATATATCCAACAAAATATACTTTTTTCTTACGCGAATCCATCGTCTCATCTCCTTTATACATATAAGTGTTCTGTCGATTACTTCGTATTTTTTATAATCACTACAGTTAAAACAAGGGATGGGATGAAACAAATCAGTAGATCCGAAAGTGAGATCGAGAGTGAAGTAGGATGAATCAGCATCTCTATCCCTTTAAAAATGGCACCGAGCACAACAAGTAACGATAGGAGAACCGGAACGAAATTACGCATCCATCTCGGAATACTCAGCCACATCCGTAAAATCTTTTGTGTTTTATCATCCATGTCATTCACCTCTTTTACAATTTTACATAAATTAGTATATCATACGGATGATTTTTGTGAAAAAATGTCGAAATCACGTGTCGATTGAATCTTCTCCTTTACGTATAAAAGCAGTAAAAAAGAAGCTTACATGATGTGTAAGTGTCTTTTTACTGCCTTATAGGATACAGATCAATGTCTCTTCCCCTGCTACTTTGAACTAATTAATCACACCTTCTGCACTACAATAAAACTCCAGAGGAATGTTGTGTGTGGAAGAAATACCATGTTGAATGAATTCTCCACCGACCGTCACATCGTATGTTCTTCCGCCATCCATCAAAGTAGCGGTATATCCAAGCTGTCTCCATGTCCCCTTACTCGATGAAACGGTTGACGTCATAGACGTGATAGTTTTAAAGACTTGCCTTTCTGCCTCCTCACGAAGTGCGGTATCAAATGAACCAGTGATCGAAATGGCAAATGTTGTCCCCTTCGCATGAATCGTTTTTGATTTAGATGTGGATTCTTTC
>NZ_WBYY01000201.1:0-5424 GCF_048985645.1 Exiguobacterium sp. A1_3_1
GTGGGCTCGGAGATGTGTATAAGAGACAGTCGTGAAGGGATGAAATCGATTCGAGAAGTCGTTCGAGTTGCAAATGAGCTTGGTATCAGAAGCTTGACACTATATGCCTTTTCAACTGAAAACTGGACGCGTCCAGAAGAAGAAGTTAATTTTTTGATGAAGCTCCCAGCTCAGTTTTTAGAATCAGATTTGAAAGAACTCGATGCCCAAAATGTTAAGGTCGAGGTAGCAGGTGAAGTATCTCGCCTCCCTCATTTCACGCGTGAGGCGGTCGAACAAGCGAAACTGGATACGCAACACAATACAGGACTTCGTCTGATTTTCGCTCTGAATTATGGAGGACGCGATGAACTCGTGCAAGTCATGCAAAAACTGGGCGCACAGGTTCAGGCAGGAACATTGTCACCGGATGCGATTACACCGGAGACGATCGAGCGCGAGCTAATGACAGGATCCGTAACTGATGTCGATTTCGTGATTCGAACGAGTGGCGAACAACGGTTATCGAACTTCTTACTTTGGCAAGCGGCGTACGCAGAGTTTTATTTTACAGATGTCTTGTGGCCAGAGTTTCGTCGGGATGCTTTCTTGGCAGCAATTGAAGATTACAATCAACGGACACGCCGATTTGGCGGCGTCTGATTAAATGAGGAACTAGCTTATGAAAACTCGGATTATCACAGGGATATGGGCAGGCGCCATCTTTTTGGCGCTTTTGTACATCGGTGGACTTCCCTTTTTAGCGTTTATGGCAGTACTAACGATTCTCGGTTATACCGAGCTCGTCCGGATGCGACAATGGAGCGGCTCGCGCATTCCACGGATTTTATTCGGGATCGGTACGTTATTACCATTCGTCGGTATCTATGAAGAGGCAGTCGATCGGACACTCCCAATCGGACTTTCACCAATCGCTTGGGCAATGATCATTTTATTGATCGGTCTATTTTGGAACGTGTTTTCGAAAAATGTCTTTACGTTTGATGATGTCGCCTTTTTACTTCTGACTGCGGTTTATGTTGGTGTCGGTTTTGCATCGTTCGCCTACATCCGCTTACTCGAACATGGATTAACGTGGTCGCTCTTGATCATTCTCTTGATCTGGTTTACGGATTCAGGGGCGTACTTCGTCGGGAAACGATTTGGTAAGAATAAACTGTGGCCGTCAATCAGCCCGAACAAAACGATTGAAGGGGCAGTCGGTGGCGTGCTACTTGCCATCTTACTCGGTGTCGTGTTTGAAAGTATCGAACCGACAGTCGGTTTTGGGAAAGTCATTGTCCTTGCCATCATCGTTGCCGTCGTTGGGCAACTTGGTGACTTGGTCCAGTCCGCTTACAAACGCCATTATGGTGTGAAGGATTCTGGAACGTTACTACCGGGCCATGGTGGTATTCTAGATCGGTTCGACAGCATGATGATCGTCTTTACGGTCCTCGTCGTACTCGATATCTTTGCTTGAGGAGGCACTTCATTATGAAGAAAATCAGTATCATCGGTGGAACGGGATCGATTGGTACGCAGACACTTGATGTCATTGCGGCTAATCCAGACCTTTTTGAATTGACGAGTTTTGCATTTGGTCGCAACACGACGGTCGCCGTACCGTGGTTGAATCGTTTGCAACCGATGCTTGTCGGAGTTCAAGATGAGACAACACGTCAAGAACTCGAGCAGCAGTTGAGTTATCAGCCGACGATCGTCATCGGTGAAGAAGGATTGCTTGATATCGTGACGCATCCTGAAGTCGATACAGTCATTACAGCGGTCGTAGGAGCTGTCGGCTTACGTCCGACGCTTGCCGCGATCGAGGCGGGTAAGACGATTGGTCTTGCGAACAAAGAAACACTCGTCACGGCAGGGCACCTTGTCATGAAGCTCGCGCGCGAAAAAAACGTGACGATTTTACCTGTTGATAGTGAACATGCGGCAATCTTCCAATGCTTGAACGGGGAGCGGCGAGAGGATATGCGTCAAATCATCTTAACGGCGTCAGGCGGAAGCTTCCGTGATCAATCACGGGAAGATCTGGCAGACGTGACGGTCGAACAAGCACTGGCGCATCCGAACTGGTCGATGGGAGCAAAAATCACGATTGATTCGGCGACGATGATGAACAAAGGGTTCGAAGTCATTGAAGCGCACTGGTTATTTGATGTCGACTATGCGGATATCGATGTCGTCATTCATCGTGAATCGATCATCCACTCGATGGTTGAGTTCAACGATGGTGCCGTCATGGCGCAGCTTGGTATGCCCGACATGCGAGAACCGATTCAGTACGCTCTTACATATCCGTCCCGCCTTGAAATCCAAGGGGGAGAACGGTTAAACTTAAAGGAAATCGGACGCTTACACTTTGCTGATGCATCATTTGATCGTTATCCGTTGTTACGACTTGCTTTTGAAGCGGGTCAAGCCGGTGGATCGATGCCATCAGTACTCAATGCTGCGAACGAACAAGCAGTGGACCGTTTTTTAAAAGGGGACATTCGCTTTTTAGAAATCGAAGCGAGCGTTGAGGCGGCGCTTCAAGCTCATACCCTTATCGACGAGCCTTCCTTGGATCAAATCCTTGAAGCCGATCGATGGGCGCGTGAGTTCGTATCGTCTCTTACATTCGCTAACTAAGGATGGGATAAGTAATGACGACCTTTATTTCAATCGTACTGATGTTCGGTGTACTCGTCGCCGTCCATGAATGGGGTCATCTCGTAATGGCGAAGCGGGCAGGTATTCTCTGTCGGGAATTCGCGATTGGATTTGGACCGAAGATCTTTTCAGTGTTTAAGAATGAGACGTTGTATACGGTACGCCTGTTGCCGATTGGCGGTTACGTCAAGATGGCGGGTGAAGAACCTGAACTCGTTGAGATCAAATCAGGTCAAACCGTCGGATTACAGTTAAAAGACGGTGTCATCGAGACGATTTATTTCGATGCGGATCAGCCACAAGTCGACCAAGTCGTTACTGTCGAGCGGATTGACTTGTTGCGTCAACTTGAACTCGTCGGATTACAAGACGAGGCATCGGTTCGCTACCCTGTCTCCCCGACAGCATTTCTTGTCGAAGGTCAGACACGGACACAAATTGCGCCGTATGATCGCACATTTGGTTCGAAATCCGTTTGGAAACGTGTCCTTGCGATTGCTGCAGGACCGTTCATGAACTTTGTCCTCGCGTTCGTCATTTTATTCGGTCTTGCCTTATATAATGGCTCTCCGACAGGGGAAAGCGTCATCGGAACAGTACAAAAAGGTTCACCTGCCGATCAAGCAGGACTTGTTGAAGGTGACCGGATCATCTCAGTCAACGGACAGGATACAGCCAAATGGACGGATTTACGTGCTGGATTCCAAGATCGTGCTGGTAAAGCGACAGAAGTAAAATATGAGCGTGATGGGAAAGAGACGACAACTGAGATCACGCCAAAAGTGCAGCAGCAAGGAGAACAGAAGGTCGGCATCATTGGTGTTACGAATGAGACAGAAAAATCATTCGGAACAGCACTACAAACGGGCGTTTCAGAAACATGGCGCATGTCGACGCTCATCGTCGGAGCGGTTGGAGATCTCGTGACCGGTGTCGTTGGCGTCGATCAATTATCAGGACCAGTCGGGATCGTCAAGATGACCGATCAGGTCGCAGATAGTGGGTTCTCGATGCTCTTGACATGGACGGCATTGTTGTCCGTTAACTTAGCAGTCTTCAACTTGTTGCCACTTCCAGCACTTGACGGAGGACGCTTGCTGTTCCTCTTCCTTGAAGCCTTACGCGGTAAACCGGTCGATCCTCAAAAAGAAGGATTAGTTCACTTCGTCGGTTTTGCGCTTTTGATGTTACTCATGCTCGTCGTTACTTGGAACGACATTCAAAAATTCTTTTAATTAATCACTCAGTCAAAGGAGTTCGTGACTCATTATGAAACAATCAAAACTATTCATGCCAACGTTGCGTGAAGTACCATCTGATGCAGAAGCCATCAGTCACCAACTCTTGCTTCGTGCAGGATTCATGCGTCAAAATGCCGCTGGAATCTATTCGTATCTCCCACTCGCAAAACGGGTTCTCGCAAATATCGAGACAATCATTCGCGAGGAATTAGAGGCAGCGGGTGCGCAAGAATTACTGATGCCAGCAATTCAACCAGCTGAACTATGGGAAGAAACAGGACGCTGGGATATCTATGGACCTGAATTAATGCGCTTGACGGATCGTCATGATCGCCGGTTCGCGCTCGGAGCGACGCACGAGGAACTGATCACTTCAATCGTTCGTGATGAATTGAACTCGTATAAAAAGTTACCGGTCAATCTCTTCCAGATTCAAATGAAATACCGTGACGAACGTCGCCCACGTTTCGGTTTATTACGTGGTCGTGAGTTCATCATGAAAGATGCATACTCGTTCCATTCGTCACAAGAGAGCTTAGACGAAGAGTATCAAAACATGTTTGATACGTATTCGCGGATTTTCTCACGTGTGGGTCTTGAGTTCCGTCCAGTCGTCGCTGACTCGGGTGCAATCGGTGGTAGTGGAACACATGAGTTCCATGCGTTAGCAGCAATCGGTGAAGACACGATCGTCTACTCGGACCAATCGGATTATGCAGCGAACTTAGAGATGGCAGAGTCGATCGATGCCTATCCGAAGCAAGACAAAGCACCAGAAGCACTTGAAGAAGTGCATACGGCAGATGCGAAGACGATTGAAGCGGTCAGTGCACATCTGAACTTACCAGCAAATGAATCGATCAAGACCGTCATTTTCAAAACGGAACAAGGACTTGTCATGGCACTCGTCCGGGGCGATCACGAAGTCAACGATATCAAATTGAAAAACTATCTGGGCGCACTCGACATCACGATGGCGAGCGACGAAGAGATTGAAGCAGCGCTTCACTCAACGCCTGGAACACTCGGACCGATCGGGGCAGACATGAAGATCGTCGCCGATTACGCGGTACGTGCCTTGACGAACGCTGTCTGTGGTGCAAACAAAGCGGAAACACATTATATCCATGTCGATCCAAGCCGTGATTTCGAAGCAGACTATACGGACTTGCGCTTCGTCGAAGAAGGTGACGCGTCACCAGACGGCAACGGAAACGTTAAATTCGCACGTGGCATCGAAGTCGGTCAAGTCTTCAAACTCGGAACACGTTACTCTGAAGGAATGGGAGCGACGTTCCTTGATGAAGGCGGTAAAGCACAACCACTCATCATGGGATGTTACGGCATCGGTGTCTCGCGGACATTGTCGGCAGTCGTCGAACAACATTATGATGAGCGCGGAATCATTTGGCCAAAAGCAATCGCACCATACGATGTCCATTTGATTGTCGTCAATGGTAAAAATGCAGAACAGCTTGAACTCGGAGAAACACTATACCTGTCTCTTATACACATCTCCGAGCCCACGAGA
>NZ_WBYY01000202.1:0-5407 GCF_048985645.1 Exiguobacterium sp. A1_3_1
GTCGCAGCTTCTGTCATCACACCGTCTGAAGCCGTCTATCTCGTCCGAGAACGCGGAAAACTCATGAATCAAGTCACGGGTGGAACGATGGCGGCGGTCATCGGCATGAATGATGTCGAGGCAGCCCATCACGCGGTCGAATCGATTGCGGCAACGGGAGAGATCGTACAGATCGCCAATTACAACTGTCCTGGGCAATTCGTCATCTCTGGACAAATCGCAGCGGTCGAATCCGCTACAGCGAAGTTAAAAGAGCTCGGAGCAAAACGTGTCTTACCGCTTGATGTATCAGGTGCGTTCCATTCGTCGCTCATGACACCATTCGCACCACGATTCGAAGATATTCTCGTCTCGTCACCGTTTGAAGCGGCGAAGACGAAATTCATCTCGAACGTCGACAGTGCGTTCCACGATCAACCAGACGAATTGATTCGTTTGCTCGTTCAGCAGCTCTACTCACCGGTTCGATTCGAATCATGCGTTGAGCGTCTGATCGAAGAAGGTGCGGATACATTCATCGAGTTTGGTCCATCGTCTCCGCTTAGCGGTCTCGTGAAACGAATCAAAAAAGATGCGAAGATCATCAGCATCACGACACTTGAGCAATTGGAAGCGGAGGGAATTCGTTGAGTAAAGTAGCACTCGTCACTGGCGCGTCACGCGGCATCGGAGCTGCCATCGCGAAGCGATTGGCAACAGATGGTTTCCGTGTCGTCGTCAACTATGCAGGAAGCACGGACAAGGCGGAAGCAGTCGTCCGTGAAATCAAGGAAGCAGGCGGAGAGGCACTCGCGATTCAAGCGAATGTCGCTGAAGCAGATGCTGTCAAACAGATGATCAAACAGACGATCGACACGTTCGGTCAACTGGATTGTGTCGTCAATAATGCCGGCATCACGCGTGATGGTTTGCTGATGCGCATGAAGGAAGCGGATTTCGATGCTGTCATCGATACGAATCTGAAAGGGGCGTTTCTCGTCACGCAAGCTGCGACACGTCCATTGTTAAAAACAAGCGGTCGTATCATCAACATCGCATCAGTCGTCGGTATTTCCGGAAATCCAGGGCAAGCGAACTATGTCGCAGCGAAAGCGGGTCTGATCGGGCTGACGAAATCCGTCGCACGTGAACTCGCGAGTAAAGGTGTCACAGTCAATGCCATCTGTCCAGGCTTCATCGAGACGGACATGACGGATGAATTGACGGAAGAACAGCGGAACCTGTCACTCGGGCAAATTCCGTTGAAACGCTTCGGTCAAACGGACGATATCGCTTCACTCGTCAGTTTCATCGCTTCAGATGAAGCGCGATACATCACAGGACAAACTCTTGCCGTCGATGGCGGCATGACGATGTAACACAACTAACGGTAGTACTTTGCCAAATCGGCAATCATCTTATATACTCAACTCATGGAGGGATTTTAAAATGACAAAAGAACAAATCTTAGTAGACGTACAAGAAGCAATCGCAGAAAAATTAGGAAAAGAACAAAGTGAAATCACACTTGATAAATCGTTCAAAGACGACCTCGGTGCTGACTCTCTCGAAGTCATGGAACTCGTCATGGACTTAGAAGACAAGTTCGAAATCACGATCGAAGATGAGCAAGCAGAAAACTTGAAGACTGTCGGCGATGTCGTCAACTACATCGAAACACAAGTCTGATCATTGAAGCTGACCCACCGCAATTTGCGGTGGGCTTTAGCTGTTTAGGAGGAACTATGACGAATCAAAAAGGACGTCGTGTCCGAAAAGGACCCTATGTAAAACGACGCAAGGATGCTCGGACGCTCGCTCAAATCGAGCAGAAATTCGAAGCGTTACAAGAGCGCCTGAATATTACGTTTTCTAATGTCGAGCTATTAAAACAAGCCTTCACGCACTCTTCGTTCGTCAATGAACAACGCGAGTCTGAAGGGGATAACGAACGCCTAGAATTTTTAGGGGACGCTGTCTTAGAGTTGACGGTGTCACGCTATCTATTCGAACACTACCCGGAACGTTCCGAGGGGGAATTAACGAAATTGCGAGCGGCAATCGTCTGTGAACCGTCACTCGTCCAATTTGCGAATCACTATCAGTTTTCCGATATGATTCTGTTAGGTAAGGGGGAAGAACTGACCGGTGGTCGGAATCGTCCAGCCTTACTTGCGGATGTCTTCGAATCCTTCATTGGCGCCTTGTATCTTGACCAAGGCATCGAAGCAGCCGAACGATTCCTCGCCGAAGCGGTTTTTCCGAAAGTGGCGACAGGCTTTTTTGAAGAACAGACAGATTTCAAGAGTCAATTGCAGGAAGCGATTCAACGTGTCGGCTTAGGTGTCATCGAGTATGAAATCATCGAGGAGCGCGGTCCGGCGCATAGTCGGGAATTCATCTCGCGTGTCCAAGTCGCGGATGAGCTGGAAGGGATCGGGACAGGCCGATCGAAAAAAGAGGCAGAGCAACAGGCGGCAAAACAAGCCTTACTTGAATTAAAGAAACAGTTTTAAGTAACAAAAGGCCGACCATCTCTCGAATGCGTGAGAGATGATCGGCCTTTATCGTGTGAAGTTCGCTTGATTAGACAGTTTTGAGGGATTTCAGTTCGTCGACGATCGCATCGACCTCTGCAAGTGATAACGAGTCGCGCATCATGACGAACTCATAAATCTCTTTTAAGTCCTCGTTTTTTGAGCCATCGAACTGTTCTGCTTTAATGACCCCTTTGTTGATGATGTTCAATTTATCTAAGATCGCTTCAATCATTTGTTCAATCGTCATCGTGTTATTCGCTCCTCTTCTTCTTGTTTCGCGTGATACTACCTTAAAACCTATCATGTTGCTAGCGTTTCGGCTATGGTAAACTGAAAGAAATTCAAAAGAAATTTAAACATACGGGTGATCAAGATGTACTTAAAACGAATTGAAATCAATGGCTTCAAATCATTTGCCAGTCGAACTGAATTAGAATTCCTTCCGGGTGTCACGGCAGTCGTCGGACCGAACGGAAGTGGGAAATCAAATATATCGGACGCTGTCCGTTGGGTGCTCGGAGAACAATCTGCGAAGTCACTGCGCGGGGCGAAGATGGAAGACGTCATTTTTGCCGGCAGTCTGTCTGAACACCGGAAACAATTTGCCGAGGTGACGCTCGTCTTAGACAACGAGTCGGGAACGGTTGCGTTGCCGTATCAGGAAATCAGTGTCACGCGGCGTGTCAGCCGCAACGGAGACAGTGATTATTTTTTAAATAAAAAACCATGTCGCCTGAAGGATGTCCTTGATCTGTTCATGGACACAGGCTTGTCGCGTGATGCTTTTGCAATCATCGGACAAGGGCGAGTTGAACAAGTCATCTCCGGTAAACCGGAAGAACGCCGTGCTGTCATCGAGGAAGCAGCAGGCGTCTTGAAGTATCGTCATCGCAAGAAGCAAGCCGAGCGGAAATTAAGTGATACGGAAGCGAATCTATCGCGTGTCGATGATATTTTATATGAACTTGGCGGACGAATCGAGCCGTTACGTGAACAAGCGGCGCTCGCGAAAGAGTATCTCGTCGCTCGAGAACGGCATGATGTCCTCGAGCGTGGTATCTTGGCGCATGAAATCACGACGTATCAGACGGAGCTCGAAACACTAGCGCGTGACATCGCACAATGTGAAGAACGCCTTGCGTCTCAAAAGACGACTTACGAAGAGACCGTCTTGTCCCGAGAGAATCAAGAATCGACGCTCGAAGAAGAACGACAACAAGAAAACACGTTGCAGGAGCAACTTCGACATGTCTCGACGCGACTTGTTGAGATCCAAGGTGCCCTTAACCTAGCGAAAGAGCGTGAAAAACACGGGACCGAGACGAAAGAGCGACTCGAACAAGAGGTTGCCGTCGTCGAAGAACGCGTCAAGGAACTGGAACTCGAACTGACCGCTTTACAGGAACGCCAAGCAGAAGTCGATCAGGAAGCAAAACGGATCACGGCTGAACGGGAAAGAGCCGATCAAGCACTGACACAAACTGATCGTGATTTCGATAAGGAAGCCGAAGTATTACGTTCGGAAGCCTTTGAAGTGGCGAGTCGATTAGCTGCGACGAATAATGCCTATAATCGAGCGAAGCAAGATCTCATGCAGGCTGAAGAACAACAACGTTCATTTACGGCGGACAGTGGTACGAAACAATCGACGCGTCGTCAACTCGAGGAAGACGTCGCTCGACTAGAGGCGGATGTCGCTTCGATCCGGACGAAGTTGGACCAAGCAACGGAAGAAGAGACGACGGCACTTGCAGCACGAAATGAACAACAACATGCGTTACGACAAGTCGAACAGTCCGTTGCGGATTTAGAGCGACGTCGGCATAAGACGGAAGACCGGATTGAATTCCTTGAATCCGTCAAAGCCGACTATAGCGGTTATTTTGGTGCCGTGAAGACGATTTTAAAACAACGAGATCAGCACCCAGGTATCCACGGAGCGGTCGCGGAGTTGATTTCGGTTCCGGCGCGGTTTGAAGCGGCAATCGAGACAGCGCTTGGTGGGTCGATGCAAAACATCGTCGTTGATACCGATGCGACAGGACGTCGTCTGATCCAGGAGCTTCGGCGATTAAATGCCGGTCGAGCGACGTTCATGCCGCTCGCCTCACTCCAAGCACGCGAAGTCAATCGTTCAGTACGAGAACAAGTCGGTGGAATGTCTGGGTTCGTCGGGATCGCAAGTGATCTCGTGACGACAGACGAGACGTTGACGAAATTAAAGATGAACTTGCTCGGTACGACACTCGTCGTCGAGTCACTTGAACAGGCGAACCAAATCGCCCGTTCGACAGGACATCGCTATCGTCTCGTCACGCTCGAAGGAGATGTCGTCAACGTCGGCGGTACGATGACCGGTGGAAGCCGGAAAAAAGGTACACCATTGTTCAGTCAATCGCGCGAACTTGACGAGTTAAAAGAGGGACTGACGCGTGGGCAAGCGGTCATTCGGGAGCAGATGCGCCGCTTGGAAGATCTGAGAGCGGCGATCCAGACTCTTGATGCTACGGCTCGGACACGGACAGAAACGATTCAAGCATTACAAGGGCAACTCGAACAATCGCGCGATACGTTAGCAGATGCGAACCGTCATCTCGCTGTCATGACGTCTGAATTGTCGGTTGAAGATCGACAGATGGCACGTGTACTCGAACAAGAACAGGAAGCACGTCGGATCATCGAGACGTCGGAAGTCGAGATCGCAAAATGGACGGAGCGTCAAACAGAGCTCAGACAAGCCTTAGATCGTCTCAAGGATGCGCAAGCCCGTGGTGCCGTCACAATGGACGAACTGAAGAAGGAACAAGCAGAAGCAGTTCTCGAAGAGCGGACGATTCAAATGAAACAAGCGCAACTTTCGCAAGAGATCGAACGCCTGACGGAACAGG
>NZ_WBYY01000203.1:0-5391 GCF_048985645.1 Exiguobacterium sp. A1_3_1
GTGGGCTCGGAGATGTGTATAAGAGACAGATATCGATCACGCCGGTTTTGATCTCATCATCCGTGACGGACAGTGGTATGTTCTTGAGTTCAATGTCTTCTTCGGTGGAGAAGGACTGAATCATCTTGGTATCCACGCACCGGATACGATTCTTGAATATGTGGAACGAAAATATGGAAGTTCATGAATTCTTCAAAATGACTTCACATCTTTTACGTCATCGTTTCATTCATTATGGTATGATAGTTTGGAAAGACTAGTATCTACTAGCAAACTGGGGTATAGGGGGATTCAAACATGAAGTTTGAACAATATGGCATCGAAGGCAAGGAACTGAAGTTCGGTCTTCTCGAAACAATCATGGAACATCACCGCTTCGTTCGTGAAGGACAGTGGGATTACGAACGCGCGATGTACGACATGAAATATGAAAAACAATCAACAGGTGAAGTATTCTACCTGCGTGTTCCTGTCTACGCGATCCAAGGCGAGATTGAAGACCGCCATGCTGTCGTTCGTATGATGACACCACTTCTCGGTAAACACTACTATCCACACGGTGTCGAGTATGATGAGACGTTCCCTCCGGAAATCGTCAAAGACTGCGAACGTCGTTTAGCAGCATTGCTCGAAACACTCGAAAAATAAGATCCACACGTAGAGGTTCCAATGAGGAGCCTCTATTTTTTTGTTTTTCATGCCAAACAAAAAAGCTAACGACCTCGCATCATCCACGAAATCATTAGCTGTTCTGTCCACCTGATTGTTATTCTTTAATACACGCGAAATCGCTTTTAACGCGCGACGAATTGTACATAAGATACGACGTCGTCTCCGAGCTGAATCCCAAGCTGCTCGCGTACATGAAGATAAAGTGCGTGAAGTGACGTTGCCGGTGCATTGACCTTTACGCTAAATGCAATCTCTTCCCGGTCCATCCGTTTGATCCGGGAGTGATGGATTCCATAATCCTCGATCGCACAAGCAAGTAATTCCTCGATGGCTTGAATAGAGACGGTAACATCTCCTTGCATGTACTCTTCATAAGTCATCTACCTTCACTCCTTTGCTAATTGTGTGACCGAAGACATGACCTCTTCTAAGTCGACCGGTTCATCCGGTGTCTTCGCCATGGACGAAATCGCCCGTACTTTATTCTCACGGTCCAAAATGAACATTTGTGTTCCGTGTGTCACCAAGCCGCTCTCAGCCTTCGAGTAATAGAAATTCAACTGACGTGTCAAACGATCGATGACGACTGGATCTCCCGTCAATACTCTCCACCCTTTGGCATCTGCTTCAAAGTTCGAAGCATACTTTTTCAAGACTTTCGGTGTATCCACTTTTGGATCAACCGTCACTGCGACGAGTTCGACGTCACTTCCGTACAATTCTTCGCTCCGAAGCTTCTTCTCAAGCTTACGGTAATCATTTAACGTCAACGGACAAATATCAGGACAGTTCGAGTAGAAGAACGTCAACACTTTGACTTTTCCGTCTTCCGAATCGAATGATTTTCCGTCTACGGCATTCGTTAATTCAAATGGTGTCGGTTCAGCGATGACAGGTAACTTTTCTTTCATGAAGAAATAATAATATCCCCCGGCTGCCGCAACTAAGATAAGGACGACGGCAGCGACCGTCAAGTAACTATTCTTTTTCAAGTTGGCTCCCCCTTAATGACTCCAGATCGCCCGGAATACGTTCGTCGTCTCACCCGGATCGTAGACGACATATAGTAAGCAATACACGATCACACCAGTAATGGCTGTCAAAAACCAAACGATTGAGGCAACCGGTCCGATTTTACGGTGACGTGCAAAGTTCTTCTTATACGCGTGATAGAGTGCCATCAAACCGAGCACCCCACCAGATGTCGCAAGAAGAATGTGGAAGATCAAGAATCCTGTGTAGTAGGCTTTGACGGACTCTGGACCGCCAAAGGCTGTGTTACCGAGCAGAATCGTCCGCAAGGCATACATGATGAAGAATAATAAAGCGAGTGCAGCTGCAATCGTCATCACGGTTTGGTGAGCTTTCATGTTACGACGCGTTTGGGCGATCAAAAACCAGCCAATCGCTACGAAAATCGCACTGATGACAATCAGCGACACACAAATCAACGGCAAATAACTCATGTTCCAACTTCCTCCAATTTAATCCGCTTTTGGTGTGAAGGACATGCCTTCATCCACGGCAGTACTTTTTGAACGGCGCACCCATGTAAAGAAGGTCAGTCCGAAGAATAGACCATACACGAGTTCTTGACCGAGCTTCATGAGGACACCACCAAAGCGTTGGTCCTCTAATAAGTCATCTGTCGTTCCGAGCAATCGTTCCAGGTTCAATCCGCTTAAATCATTGTTCGGCATACAGTAAGCGAGTACTTTCGCGAATGTCGCCGGATCCTGATACGCTTGATACTGAAAACTTTGACTGAAGATCATGAAGGCACAGGCTGGTGTCAACAACACACCATTCGCTACGATGTAGACCATCTTCTTCAGGTCAGAAAGGCTGTCCGCCTCATTGACCGGTGCAATGATCGGATACCACATCGTCATACTCAAGAAAATCAATGTTCCGTGGAACAGACGGTGAACGGTATAGTTCGTCAAGACATAATCAAAAATAAATGGCATGTGATAGAACGTAAACAAGGCATTAAAGACGACAAGTGCAATCAGCGGCTTGATGAAGAAGCGAAGAATCCTACCAAGATACGGTGTATCGAACAAGCGCTTATAAAGCCACTCTGGTATCGCAATCAACAAGAGCGGCGGTGCGACCATATAGACGAATACCATCTGCAGCATATGTGCTGAGAACGTGATATGTGCTAGCAGGTCTAACGGACTTCCAAAACCGATGTAAAAAACGATCAATGCCGCGAGCATCGAAAACTTTTGCCCAAGCGTTGTTTCCGGCTCATCCGGACGACGCAACTTTTCTGTCACGACAGCATATAGGATATACAATCCAACGAGTATCAACGCATAATACGGACTCCATAAGACAGTCCATTCGAATTGCGAAAGTGCTCCCCTTAAATTGCCTAACATATTTTTTCACCCCGTTCCTTTCTCTTACAAACTAAGATTACCGTTCCCCTATTTCATTGTAAAGGTTTCTCATAAAACGATTCCAAAATAAAAGACCATCCTGCTAAACGTTAGCAGAATGGTCACATTTCTTACCAGATCAACAGACGAAGCGTCGCAACGATCGTCAAGGCGACGAATACACCGAGACCCATCATGACTTTGATCCATGTGTTGCCTTTGTTGTTCATATGCATGAACATGTAAAGCTGCAGGTAAACCTGAACGATTGCCATGATGATCAAGAAACCACCAGCTGCCCAGTGCGGCATGAGATCAGCCATGACAGCACCGAAAGCGATGAGCGTCAAGAAAATCATGAGTGCGAAACTGATGAGTTGCAGTTGTGTCTCACGACCACGTTCTGCTTTCATCTCAAGCTCGATTTGATTGCGCGTAAGTTGCGGTTCGTGTTTTTCCATCTTATTTCACCATCCCCATGAGGTAGACGACTGAGAAGATAAAGACCCAGACGACGTCAATGAAGTGCCAGTAAAGACTTGAAACATAGTACTTCGGCGCATTCACGACCGTGATGCCACGGTTCCAGTTCCGGATGAGCAATGTCGAGATCCAGAGAAGACCGAACAAGACGTGCGCACCGTGGAATCCGACGAGAGTGTAGAAGGCAGAACCAAATGCACTCGACGTGAACGTATGACCGATGTGGTAGTAGTGATTAAACTCATAAATCTCACCACTTAAGAATCCAAGACCGAGAAGCAATGTGATGATGAGCCAAAGCTTCATCTTTTTCACATCATTACGTTTCATTGCCATCATTGCAAGAACGCTTGTTAATGAACTCGTCAAGAGAAGCATCGTCATGATGAAGACGAGACCCATTTCAAAGATGTCATAACTGCGTAATCCTTCTTTTGCACCGGAGTTATGGAGACCGATGTATGTCCCGAAGAGAGAGGCGAACAAAGTCGTCTCTCCTCCAAGGAAGAACCAGAAGGCTACATATTTATTCTTACCCTCAAGTGTCGCTTTTTCAACATGATCCGGAATACCGGTGATCGGGTTATTCGGTACTGAATGATGACCCATCTTACTTCGCCTCCTTTTCTGCTTCAAGGCGTAGATCTTCTTCGACGACTGATTTCGGGATGTAGTATCCTTCATCGTCAATCCAAGAACGGAAGAACATCGCGATCAATGTCATCGCAAGACCAATCAAGGCAACGACGAGACCAACAGTTCCATAGTCTAGGCGAAGAATAAATCCGAGACCTGCAAGGAATAGACCGACTGACATGACGAATGGCAAGATCGTGTTATTCGGCATGTGGATATCGCCGACTTCTTCCGATACAGAAACTGTTTTGTTTCCTGCCATTTTTTCGAGCCAATACGTATCCAAACCTTTGACGAGTGGGATTTGAGCGAAGTTATACTCTGGAGTTGGAACTGGAAGTGTCCACTCAAGTGTACGTCCATCTCCCCAGACGTCGCGTTTTACATATTCTTTTGACATCAATGCTGCTGCAATCGAAATGACGAGAACGATCGTCGACACACCCATGAAGGCTGCCCCAATTGATGAAAGTAAGTTCATTGTTTCCCAGCCTTGATTTGGCAAGTACGTGAAGACACGACGTGGCATACCTGTAAGACCAAGAATATGTTGCGGGAAGAACGTCAAGTGGAAGCCGATGAAGAACAACCAGAATTGAATTTTTCCCCAGAATTCGTTGAGCTGTTTCCCGAACATAAGTGGGAACCAGTAGTAAAGACCTGCGAAGAGACCAAAGACAACCCCACCAACGATAACGTAGTGGAAGTGAGCTACTACGAAGTAACTGTCATGGTACTGGTAATCGGCAGGTGCAACAGAAAGCATGACCCCTGTCATACCACCAACAAGGAATGATGGAATGAACGCGACCGAGTAAAGCATTGCGACTGGGAACGTCAACTTACCGCCCCATAACGTAAAGAGCCAGTTGAAGATCTTGACCCCTGTCGGTACAGCAATCGCCATCGTTGCTACGGCGAAGATCGCGTTTGCGACCGGACCGAGACCAACTGTGAACATGTGGTGGACCCATACCATGAATCCGAGGAAACCGATCAACATCGTCGCAAAGACCATCGTCGTGTAACCGAAGAGACGCTTACGAGCAAATGTAGGAATGATTTCAGAGAAAATACCGAAGGCCGGTAAGATCAAGATATAAACTTCCGGGTGACCGAAGATCCAGAAGAGGTGTTCCCAGATGACGATGTTCCCGCCCGCTGCCGGGTCGAAGAAATGCGCTCCGAAGAGTCGCTCGAACGTCAAGAG
>NZ_WBYY01000204.1:0-5365 GCF_048985645.1 Exiguobacterium sp. A1_3_1
TCGTGGGCTCGGAGATGTGTATAAGAGACAGCTTCACTGCCTTTGTTCATTCCTGTTGCTGCGCGAGATAAAACGCAACTTGTTTTCGTTCTTGCTCTTGAACAGGGGAGGATTTCTTTGAGACGATGAACGCCCGCACATCTTTAAAGCTGTTCCCCGTCGGGAATTTAATTCGTTCCGTCCGCATCTGTGGTGCATTCGGAAAAAGTGTAATGCCATGAATCGGAATGATGATCCCTTGTTCTTTTAGCGTTTTTCGAACCGCTTGAACGATTTGTTTCGACTGATGGATGGGATGAGGTGCAAACACTTTTCTTCCATGCTCATCATCCATGACATGGCAAGATTCCTCCGTCATCCATTCTACGACCGCATCGTTTTGTAACACGAGGAATAATCCTTTTGGTCCGATCAGCGCAAAAGGAATGACTATCGTGTCAGAAAGACGAATCCGATCAAACAACATCCAATCAAAACGACAAACATGACGGATTTCATTACAGAGTGCATCCGTTTCACTCGTCGTCGTACTCACTTGTTTACTTGCAAAAAAACGACGGCGCGGTGGTTGAGGAACAGAAGCAGTCATGACTTGTAACATGGTTCATCATCCTTTGTAGTATGTATTATTAGTTATCTTAACACCGTTTTCACTCAGATGACGATTCTTTCAAAAAAGAAGGAAATAAAAAAAGACACTTCTGATCTGACAGAAATGTCTTTTTTGATGCGTCAATCTTGGTGCGGACGTCCGAAAACGGCCTTCTCTAAATTTGAAATACGACGTAACATGTCATAGTTCGATGAACTTGATACTTGTGGCTCCGCTTGCTCGACGCGGCGCTCTTCACGTTTTACCGGTTGTGCTGGTGCTTGTTTTAACGCCTCGTTCTCTTTCTTCAGACGTTCGATCTCACGTTCGAATCCTTCATAATCTTTAATGATTTGATCCAAGTATCCATCGACATCCTCGATGACATAGCCACGGAGGCCGGTTTTGAATTCCTTTTTGTAAATATCGTCCGCTGTCAACAATGGCTTATACATCCTCTTCACTCCCACTGATCATTGTATTGTAATTCTTGTTCGAGCCAAGATAAATCATCTTGTGTAATTAAAAACAACTGATAATCGGATTGTTCCATTTCTATTCTAGCACGCTCTACTAAAAATTTCGCTGATCCTCCATGTTCTTCATCAAAAACCGACAATAATCCTTGGCTTTTTTGAATCATGAACTCGGTTTTATTACGTAACTGCGATGAATCCGTATACGGTTTCTGGCTGATTGCTTCGACGAAGTCAGCTTGTTCAAGAATGGAAAGGTACTGCGCTTGAACTGGCTCTTTCCAGCGTGCTTCCTGTTCCAAGAACGGCAACAGAATACCGAGACGAATATGGGGATACTCTTCCTTTAATTCAAGCACGACCTCGCATGCCCAGATTTCGCAACCCGGTGAGGCATTCGTGATAAACCACTCTGTGCCTCGATCCTCAATTAAGCGAATCATTCGCTCACGATATGCTGCCTTTAAGACCCGGATCCCAGGGTGTTTTTGATCAAAGATACCTAGTTCATTGGGTTTATATCCTGTGATGGCGACAACTTTCACACGTCACACTTCCTTTTCAACCGACGTCCTCGATGATCCAGCTCTGCTAAGATTCGTTCTTTTTTAGTAATCAACCAATGATGTCGCTCGACGTGTTGTCGTGCTCGTTCCGTATAATCATAAGCAAGCACTGGATCTTTTGCAATGTGCTCTGCCCACTTCGCAAGCTCAACATACCCTAAATAACTGTCGCTCTTCAAGAAACACTCTCGAGCTTGTTCATGGTTCTTCATTTTTTTATGCAAATATCCTTGGCGCAACCATCCTTCTGCTGATAGTTCTTTGACTTGCTGAAAATGAGCGTGTGATCCTTCATGAATTCCGAGATCTGCCAGCCAAATCGCGATGTTTTCTTGAATCGGGGAAGGCGCCTCCGCTCGATGTGTGACGAGTCGGTTGCACGCATCATAGAGTCCGACAAGCGTCAGACAATCATCCAGATGATGTTGCAAGACCCCTGTCATGATATCCGGATGCTGGTGTTCGACGTACTGAAAGTAATGCATCGGCGCCAAAAATCCAGGTAAATCCCCTTCCCGTTCAAATCCGATTCGCTCTTCCATCGCTGTCAATCGATAGGAATCATACATTCCTTTAAAGATTCGTCGCGCGACATGAAGTAAATCGAGATGACCGACTTTCGGCAAACGCGGAACACGTTCCCGAACGAAGACATGACGTGTCTTGATTTGCGGCCAATCAAAACTTTTCCCGTTATAGGTCACAAAGCGGACATCATCTCCGATATCGTGCAGGAAGTGATGGTAAAAGGCAGCTTCAAAGTGCGGATGCGGTAAGAAATATTGTCGCATCAGCAATCCGCCCTGCTCAAAGCGCGCGAACCCGAGTAAAAAGATCGTCGTTCCAGTTCCTCGTAATCCTGTCGTCTCCGTATCAAAGAAAATGACTTGCTCAAGTGGAACATCTAGTGCAAGCGGTGGATGAGGAAGTTGTAAGGACTCATACACTTCAGCAAAGCTTCGGTCTCCATGCCGATCTGTTAATGCATATCGCTTGTCGATCCTGACAATCCACTCTTCTTCGAACGTCAAGATATCGGCCCCACGATCAATCCAGGCTTGCTGTTCGTCAGTCCACCCGATTGGTGTTTTCAGCGTCTCCACTTCAGGAGCGGAAGACACTTGATCCTCCGGTGCGGCGTCTGATGTAGATTTCAGCATACGTCTAAGACGATTTTTCATGATAGTTCCTTCTCCATTTCTGCCAACAACTGAATCGTTCGTTCTTTCTCGTCTGCTACGCCAACCATACCGATACAGGCAGGACAACCGTCCTGACACGGGCATGTGACGATCGAATCACGGGCGGCACGCAACATGACAGCGCGTTGCTTATAAATCGACTCCGCGAGACCGACACCTCCAGGGTAACGATCATATAGATAAACAGTTGGCTGTTGCGTGTGTGTCGCCTTGACTTGTGGCACGACGAAGACATCACTGGCATCACACATCAAATAAAGCGGTGCGACACGTCTGAGACTATTCGCGACTCCTTCTAGCACTTGTTCGAGCTCTGTCGAAGAGCGTGCGTGATCGGGTAACGTGAACCAGACACCTGTCGTATGAATTTCTCGTTCCGGTAAGTGAATTGGACCAGAGCCGATGTTCTCATGCGTACCGAACTTAATCTTCTTAAACATCGTCGCCATTCCGCGGACGCTGACATCACCGCGCGCAACACTATATTCTCCCTCTGCATACTGTTCATCTTCTTCGAGCACGGAAAGGTCGACTGAAAAATTAGCATCCGTATAATAATCAACGTCCACGGCACGGACGAATGCTTTTTTCTCTTCGAAATCCAAATGCTCAACTTGGTATTGATCAGCTCCGTGAAGATAAATGGCCTCGTCATGTAACAATGTCATCGCACTAAACGTATCCATTTCACCGATGACTCGATTCGGTACCTCGGTCTGATCGACGATGATGACGTTCTCTTGATCACTCGACCGAAGTGATATTCCATGAGCCGGAAACGCATCGTTCATCCAATAAAATCGATCGCCACGTTCGTGCAGGACACGCTCTTCGACTAAGTATTCGAGGATATCTTCCGTCTCGAGCGTTCCAAATGATTCTCCTTTCGTAAAAGGCAGTTCAAACGCTGCACATTTGACGTGATCGACGGCAATGATCAGATTATCCGGATCAAGTCGGGCTGCTTCCGGGGATTGATTCAAGAATAACTCTGGTCGTTCTGCGACATATTGATCGAGCATACCGGAAGAAGCGACAAGAATGATTAACGCATCATCTTGACGGCGCCCCGCTCGTCCTGCTTGTTGCCAAAGCGAAGCAATTGTTCCCGGATAACCATTCATGATACAGACTTGCAGTTGACCGATGTCGACACCAAGTTCGAGAGCGTTCGTCGAGACGATACCGGTGATCTCTCCTTGACGTAACCGTCGTTCGATATCGCGACGCTCACTCGGCAAATAACCGCCCCGGTACCCTTCGATCGATCGCGGAGCGAGCTCATGCGGATAGATGCTTCTTAGATACGTCAGTAAGACTTCAACGCGAACGCGTGACCGTGCAAAGACGATCGTTTGGAACTTTTTCTTGATGAAACGCATCGCCAGTTGTTTCGTCTCAAGCGTCGCAGAACGTCGAATGCCGAGTTGTGCGTTGACGATCGGTGGTTGATAGACAAGAAAATGTTTACGTCCTGTTGGCGCACCGTTGTCATCAATCAAACCGACTGTTTTTTCCGTCAGACGTTCTGCCAGTTCCTTGGGATTGGCAATCGTCGCACTCGTCATGATGAAGACGGGATCACTACCATAATACCGACAAATCCGTCGTAAGCGACGAATGACATTGGCGACATGACTACCAAACACGCCACGATAGGTGTGAAGCTCATCGATGACGATATACTTCAAGTTCTCGAACAGTTCGATCCATTTCGTATGGTGTGGTAGGATGCCGGAATGTAGCATATCCGGATTCGTGATGACAATATTACCAGCTTTTCGAACTTTTGTTCGAATCGTCGGTGACGTATCTCCGTCATAGGTAAAACATCGGATCGGCGCCTCTAATTGATCGATCAGTTCAAGTAATTCACTATTTTGATCCTGTGCGAGGGCCTTTGTCGGATAGAGATATAATGCCCGCGCGTTCGGATGCTCGAGCAGGTGCGATAGGACCGGTAAGTTAAAACAATAGGTCTTTCCGGAAGCAGTCGGTGTGACGATGACCGTAGATTCTCCCGCTTGTACACGTTCAAACGCTAGCCCTTGGTGACGGTACAATTGCGTGATCCCACGTGTGCGAAGGGCTTGTCGTAAACGCTCCGGGAGTCGTTCTGGAAAATCGACATAGCGTCCAGCTGTCGCTTCCATCGTTTTCATATACGTAATCCGCTCCATGAATGAGCGGTCCTGTTTCAATTCTTCGAGAAATGCAACGAGCGTTTGTTTAGCTTGCATGCTTTCACTTCCTTCCACTTCTCATTATACAAAAAAAGAGGCAAGACCAAAGAACGAACTACTCGTCTTTGGTCTTGTCTACTTTACAAGTGACGCTCCTTAATTAATCTTCAGAGTCGTCTCCACTGTTATTCGAATTATTGTTGTTTCGTTCCGCTGGTACATTTGAGTTACTTTGAGCATTCGCCCCATCATTCGATGACGGTTCATCCGTCGTCGGCTCGTCCGTTGATGGTTCATCCGTCGTCGGTTCGTCCGTCGTCGGTTCGTCCGTTGATGGTTCATCCGT
>NZ_WBYY01000205.1:0-5174 GCF_048985645.1 Exiguobacterium sp. A1_3_1
GTGTATAAGAGACAGGTTCTGGGTTGGTGCGATGGGATCGTACGATAACCGAAGTCAAAAAATCGCGATGGCGTTTGCACGTATTCTTAACGAGGCCAATATCTCGTTTGCGATTCTCGGAAACGATGAGAAAAACTCGGGCGATACACCACGTCGAATCGGGAACGAAGTCTTGTTCCAAGAACTCGCAGAAGCAAACATCAAATCATTTGAGAAATACGGCGTCAAAAAGATTGTCACGATTGATCCGCATGCCTACAATACATTTAAAAACGAGTATCCAGATTTCGGACTGAGTCCGGACGTTGAAGTGTATCACCATACGGAATTGCTCGCACGACTGATTGACGAGAAACGGATCACACCGCTCCATGAAGTCAAGGAGCGTGTCGTTTATCACGATTCGTGTTATCTCGGTCGTTACAATGATATTTACGACGCACCACGTTATATTCTCGAGAAGATTCCAGGAATCACGCTCGTCGAGACGGAACGCAATCGGGAAAAAGGGATGTGTTGCGGTGCTGGCGGCGGGATGATGTGGCAAGAAGAAAAAGTCGGCGCACGCGTCAACGTCGCACGGACGGAACAATTGTTGACGGTCCAACCGTCTGTCATTGGGTCAGCATGTCCGTACTGTCTGACGATGCTCAGTGACGGCACGAAGGCGAAGGAAGTCGACGAGGCGGTTGCTACGTACGATGTCGTTGAATTACTGGAACGCTCGATCGTCGGTGTACCAGTCGAAGAACCTGTCGCAACCGTATGAAAAAGTGGGATGAAACGATTATTCTCGTGCGAACGGGAGTAGTCGTTTTTTTCTCTTAAAAAGCGCGACGTTTTACTGTATGGTTTTGACATGATAAGATAAAAGAACTAGCTATGGAAAGGAGGTGAGAATCTTTTGGGAAGGCGTTACTTCGAATCGGTCAGGTCGCGGAGACCACCGGCTTATCAAAACGAACGATCGATTACTACACATCACTCGGTCTGTTAACACCAGAGCGTACCGCTTCTGGCTACCGTCTGTATGACGAATCGGTCATTCATCAAATCGAAAAGATTGAATATTTGAAGTCTCAACGGCTTTCCCTGCAAGAGATTCTTGCTTCTTTTACGGAACGGGAACAAAAAACAGGGGAGACGATTTATCAGGAAGTGAAACAACTTCAGGCGACGGTTGAAGGACTCGAGCAGCGTTTGTTACATTCGACGGACGTCGAAAAACAAGCGATCCGCTTAGAACTGTCCCGGCGTCTAACATTGATTGCTTCCTTGATTGCACAGCTTTAATACAAAACAATGGAGGTGACCCCTGTTTAGGGGATTTTGGATACTATATTATTCATCAATTTATTTTTAGTGGTCTTGTTGATTGCGTTGACGGCGTTTTTCGTCGGATCGGAATTTGCTGTCGTTAAGGTTCGGATGTCGCGTTTGGATCAAATGATTCAAGAAGGGAACAAAAGTGCCGTCCTTGCGAAAAAAATCGCGGGCGATCTTGATTACTACTTGTCTGCCTGTCAGCTTGGGATCACGGTCACGGCACTTGGTCTTGGGGCACTTGGTGAACCAACCGTCGAAAAGATCTTGCACCCTGTCTTCGATGACTTCGGGATCTCTGTTGCTGTTTCGACACTCTTGTCGTTTGGTATCGCATTCGTATCCGTAACGTTCTTACACGTCGTTATCGGTGAACTCGCTCCGAAGACGCTTGCGATTCAGTATGCAGAACGCATGACATTGTTGTTCGCCCGTCCACTTTATGTGTTCGGTAAAATCATGTACCCATTCATTTGGTTACTCAACGGTTCAGCGCGCTTATTCCTCGGTCTGTTCGGTGTCAAACCAGCAGGGCATGAACAAGCCCACTCGGAAGATGAATTGAAAATCATCATGGCGCAAAGTTTCCAAAGTGGTGAAATCAACCAAACGGAACTTGCCCTCATGCAAAACGTCTTTGCGTTTGATGAGCACATCGTCAAAGACTTGATGGTGCCGCGGATGCGGATGGAGACGATCTCGGAACGTTTGACAAAGGATGAACTGATGGAAATCTTCATGGATAATCCATACACGCGTTACCCGGTCACAGAAGAAAACGATAAGGACCGGATTCTCGGATACGTCAACGTCAAGGAAGTCTTGACGGATTATGCGAACGGCAATGAGCATCCGGTGACGCATTATATCAAGGATTTACCGGTTGTTTCGGAAGTGACGTCGCTTCAAGAGACACTTCGCAAGATGAAACGGACCCGGACCCATCTCGTTCTCGTCGTCGATGAATACGGTGGAACGGCAGGTCTCGTCTCGATGGAAGACTTACTCGAAGAAATCGTCGGTGAAATCCGTGATGAATTCGACGCAGATGAAGTCGAAGAAATCGAACAGGTCAAATCGGACGAGTTCCTACTCGACGGTACAGTCTTGCTCGCTGACTTGGAAGAACGTTTCAATATTCGTTTTACGAATGTCGAAGATGTCGATACGATCGGTGGCTGGATTCAGATGCATAACATTGATCTTCAGCCAGGTGAGCATATCGATACACCAGACTTCTCCGTCGAGGTGATGGAGATGGAGAACTATCAAATCAACCGCGTCAAGATTTGGTTGCATCCAGCTGAACAAGCAGAAGCATAAGATGGTCGGTTCCTCATGGAGGAGCCGGCTTTTTTATATCACATCAGTCAAAAAATCAAGAATAGACGGATTGTGCGAACTTTGGGTAGTCGTGATAGGAAAATGCAGAGAGGAGCGGGAATGTAATCTACAGCTACTTTATTGTTCAATCGCGTCCTATGAAACGAGGAGGTATTCCGTGCTCGAGCAGATTCCATTCTTACTGAGTCGTTTAGGTATGTTAGCACTGTTAGCCTTTTTATTGTCCCAGTGGCGCATTTCCCGATACATATTCAAGATGGACCGCGGAATGAATCTTCCACTGCTCTTCGCATTCGTGTCATCCGGTATTTTGATGAACTACGCAGGAATTGAACTTTCGCAAGATACGACGATTGATCCGTTACTCGGATTAGCCGTCGAAAAAGATGCCTTGTTGCTTGATACCCGACTCGCTGTCATCGTGACGAGCGGATTGATTGGTGGACCCGTGATCGGCGGCATCACGGGATGTTTGGTTGGTCTACACCGCTACGTACTCGGTTCGTTAGGGGCAGAAGCCGGTTGGATCATCGCCATGCTCGCTGGACTTGCGAGCGGCTGGTATCGAAAACGCTGGCGTTTGCATGATGGTTATGCAATTGTTCCGCCCATCGGTATCGTCTTGACAGCATTGCTGTTTGAAAGTGGAATCACGCTATTACTTGCACCGGATACGGCAAAAGCACTTGATTTGATGAGTCGTGCCGCTTTTCCATTACTGTTCGCAAACATATGTGGGGTCGTACTGTTCATCATGATTTTACGGACACAACTTCGACTCGAAGGAGCACTCTTCGTCCGGCAAACCGAGCGATCCGATCGTCTATTGCAAGCATTACAACCCTTACGAAAGCAGGGATTGACTTCGGAAGTCGCGCGACAGATCGGAGCGACGTTATTGAAGGAGACAAAGATGCAACGGATCGTCGTGCTCGGGGCGACAGAGGTCGTCATCGATATGACGGACCAGCAACCAGCAGTCTGTGGCGAGCAACCGAGACGCGAGGAGCAACGATGGATCGAAGCAGAAGAACCCGTCCGACAGGAAGACGAGCAGACGGGACAAATTCTCAGTTTTCATCCGATGCGCATTAACGGTCAAAAAGCAGGGGTCATCTGTTACTTTTCGAAAGACTTATTTGACGACACCGTCGAGCGGATGACGGAACAACTCGTCCGTTTATTAGCACGAGAGTTGCATATGTACCGAGAAGATCAGTTGCTCCGGTTAAGCGGAAGAAAGATGAAACCGATGTTACACGTCAGCTATCTGAAAGGCATCATCGAAGAAATCCAGCGGACAGCTGATCCGGGAACTCCCGTGAAACATCAATTGAATGCACTGCTTCAACTGTTGACGACAGCGACGCGGCATGATGAACATCCACTACGCGAGGAACTGGCGACCCTGAAAGCCTATTTATCACTAGAAGGAACACGACGTCGCCCGAATCAACTGACCTCCGCCGATATCACGGTCGATCTTGATATCGAGACCGCTGTTGAAGAATACTTCGTTTTCCCGTTCCTTGTGACACAGCTCGTCGATAATGCACTGCGTCATGCGTTCGTAAAGGCAGGGCGCCATCACCGGATTGATGTCCGTGCCTTCAAGGCGACGACAGACTGGGTCATCGAAGTCACGGATAACGGACAAGGGATGCCGCTTGCCGTGATGCAACAACTGGATCAACAGGAGGCGGGGGATTCGAATCTGTTCCTGATTCGACGCGCATTAGACGTGACATACGGTCCGACTGCAACATTACACGTCCACTCGATCATCCATCAAGGGACTCGGATCGAAGTGCGATTACCACTTCCGTCTCTGTAACAACAATGGTCTTTTGCCATTGTTGTTTTTTTGTCTCGTTCCGAGGGTAAATACGAAAACAGGAAAACGTATCGTACAGGAGGAAGCAAATGATGATTACGACAACAGAAGTAGGGCAACTAGGAGATCAGTCCTTGTTACGATTCACGTTACAGAATGTGCATGGGCATAGTATCGATATCTTGAACCGAGGCGCAAAAATTCTTGCCATCCGGGTTCCGGATCAACATGGAATGGTCGAAAATGTCGTACTCGCGTTTGACGACCTATCAGAATACCAAGATGATCCGCATCACTTAGGCGCCACGATCGGACGCGTCGGAGGACGAATTGCGAATGGTGCGTTTGCGTTGGAAGGAATGACGTATGTACTCGAACAAAATGAGGGTGAACATCACCTCCATGGAGGAAGCGAAAATTGGGCGAACCGAATGTTCACGCACGAAATCAACGACGACAAACTTGTTCTACGTTTAGATAGTCCGAGTGGGGAGAACGGCTATCCGGGGCACTTGTCGTTCACGCTGACATTCGAATGGACAGACGAGAACGTCCTGCATATCTATTATGAAGCGGAGACGACAGCTTCGACACCATTCAGTCCGACGAATCATACGTACTTTAACTTGACGGGTGAAGCAAAAACGACGATCGAACAGCATCTGTTACGAAT
>NZ_WBYY01000206.1:0-5123 GCF_048985645.1 Exiguobacterium sp. A1_3_1
GGCTCGGAGATGTGTATAAGAGACAGGTGTTAGGTGGTATTGGGTATGGAATATAAATTAGAAGATCTAATTGAAATAAAACACGGTTATGCTTTTAAAAGTGAAGATTTTTCTGAAGAGCCGACAAGAAATATACTATTATCTCCAGGTAATGTGAGTATTGGTGGAGGGTTTAATTCTAGAAAGAAAAAATATTATCGCGAAGACATAGAGGTTAATCGTAATTACGTGTTTTCAAATGGAGATATTTTCATTACAATGACTGACTTAAGTAAGGAAGGAGATACACTAGGATACCCTGCTAAAATACCAGAAAACACAAATTGCAATTATTTGCATAATCAGCGTTTAGGTAAAGTTATTTTAAAAAATGAAAAATTGATTGATTTGGATTATTTATATTATTTACTTTGCACACGAGAATATAGGGGTTATATTCTTGGAACAGCCACTGGTAGTACAGTAAAGCATACATCACCAACAAAAATATTAGACTATAAAATCAACTTACCAGAACTACATGTGCAAAAAAAAGTTAGTAGTATTCTATCTTCTTTAGACAAAAAAATTCTAGTGAATAACAAAACTATAGAACTGCTAGAACAAATTTCTCAAACTATATTTAAAAGTTGGTTTATTGATTTTGAATTTCCTAACGAAGAAGGAAAGCCTTATAAATCAAGTGGTGGGGCGATGGTCAACAGTGAACTAGGAGAGATACCGAGTTCTTTCAAAACAGGAAATTTTAAAGACATACTTGAATTAAAGTATGGAAAATCTTTGACTAAGAAAAATCGTATCCCTGGTGAATATCCGGTTTACGGATCAGGTGGAATAACCGGAACTCATGCAAATTATTTAATTACTGGACCTGGATTAATAATTGGACGAAAAGGATCTATCGGGACACTATATTTAGAATTTAACAACTTTTATCCGATTGATACTGTTTTTTATGTCGAAAGTAAAACTTATGAACCTACATTTTTATATTTACTTTTCAAACAATATGATTTTACAAAATCTAATAATGATTCTGCTGTTCCAGGGTTAAATAGAGATTTTGTTTACAATACTAAAATAATAATACCTATGGATAATATCGTTAGAGAATTTCAAAAAATCATTACACCAATTTACGAACAAATTGAAAATACCTTACTTGAAACTAAAAACTTACAAAGCTTGCGAGATTTCCTGCTACCAAAATTAATTTCAGGTGAAACTAAAATTTCAAAAGAATTGGAGGTTTAATGGTTGTTCAAATACAATGAATCCGAATTAGAAATTGCGACTCTTGAATGGCTAGAAGAATTGGGATACGACATCATAGAAGGTCCAAATCTCGCACCTGATGGAGATTTTCCTGAACGTAATAGCTTTCAAGATGTTGTGTTACTCGATCGCTTGCATGGGGCTTTAGAAAAAATCAATCCAACACTTGATATAAAAGTGATTGATGCAGCTGTTCAAAAAATTATAGCCAATGCATCTCCAAACTTAATATTGAATAATAAACAATTCCATCACCTCATAACAAACGGTATCGAGATTCAAGTACAGGGCGAGAGCGGTTATAATCCGACGGTTTCTGTTCAAGTGTTCGATTTTAAACAGCCACAAAATAATGATTTTTTGGCGGTCAATCAGTTTACCGTGGTTGAAGGACAGGCGAATAAACGTCCTGATGTAATTGTATTTGTGAATGGTCTCCCTATAGTTATTATCGAATTGAAAAATGCAACTAACGAAGATGTAGATATATCAGATGCCTATAATCAAATACAAACTTACAAACAAGCCATCCCTACTCTTTTCCGTTACAACGCTTTCCTAATCATAAGTGACGGTATTAACGCACGTGTGGGCTCTCTCACCGCAAATGAAGAGCGTTTTATGAAATGGCGTACTGTCGATGGATCTTCGTTAGCAAGTCCTGCAGAGCCACAACTTGAAGTGATGTTGAATGGAATGTTAGCCCCTCATCGACTACTAGATATAATTCAAAATTTCATCCTTTTTCAATCAGATGGCGAGAATACCTTCAAAATTCTTGCAGCCTATCATCAATATCATGCGGTGAATAAAGCTGTTGAAAAAGCACAGATAGCGACTGACGATACTGGAGATCGAAAAATCGGTGTTGTTTGGCATACTCAAGGCTCTGGTAAGAGTTTATCGATGGTCTTCTATGCTGGAAAATTAATTAAAGCAATGAATAATCCTACAATCGTAGTTTTGACGGACAGAAATGATTTAGATGATCAATTGTATAAAACATTTTCTTTGTCAAAAGAAATACTTCGACAATCTCCTAGCCAAGCTCAGTCGAGTGAATCTTTACGTGAGTTATTAAATGTTGAATCTGGTGGTATTATCTTCACGACGTTGCAAAAGTTTGCTCCTGATGAAGAAACAGGTGAGATGCCATGTCTGACAGATCGTAAGAATGTCATTGTTATGGCAGATGAAGCACATCGCTCTCAATATGGGTTTAGCGCTGCACTCTCACAACACAAGGACCGTGAAGGTGAATTAAAGTATGGCTATGCGAAGTATGTTCGTGATGCTTTACCGAACGCATCATTCATTGGTTTTACTGGAACACCTGTCGAGTCGACGGATCGAAATACACCAGCCGTATTCGGTGACTATATCGATGTTTATGATATGTCTCAAGCAGTCGAAGACGGTGCAACAGTTAAGATATTTTATGAGTCACGGGTCATTCCATTAGAGTTACCAGAGGGATTAGCTATTGATGAAGATTATGAAGATATTACAGAGGATCAAGAATCCTCAATCAAGGAAAAGTTGAAATCAAAGTGGTCTCGTTTGGAAGCAATTGCTGGTGCTGGTTCTCGTGTCGAAAAAATGGCACAGGATGTAGTCCATCATTATGAAGAACGTGAAAAAGCGATGTTCGGTAAGTCTATGGTTGTTGTTATGTCGCGTCGAATCGCAATTAATCTTTACAAAGAAATCATTAAAATTCGACCAGAATGGCATTCGGACGACGATGATAAAGGTGTTATCAAAATTGTCATGACCGGTTCTTCGAGTGACCCTGTAGAGTGGCAACCCTTTATTGGCACTAAAAAACGTCGCGAATTTTCAGCACGCCGTATGAAAGATAATAGGGATCCTCTAAAAATCGTCATTATACGTGATATGTGGTTAACAGGTTTTGACGTTCCTGCTATGAATACTATGTACATCGATAAGCCAATGAAAGGGCATAATTTAATGCAAGCTATCGCTCGAGTTAACCGAGTGTTTAAAGACAAACCAGGTGGTTTAGTAGTTGATTATATTGGTGTAGCCGATAACTTAAAGGAAGCATTAAAGCAATACACTGATAGCGACCGTGAAACAGCCGGTGTCGATACTTCTCTTGCAGTTGATGTGATGTTAGAGAAACATCAACTCATTTTAGAGATGCTGCATCATCATAACTATTCGAATTTTCTGTCTGAAAAGTCGTCACAACGGATTAGAGCAATCGTAACGACAATGGATTATGTAATTGGTCTCGGCGAAGAAGAAAAGAAAAGATTCTTAGACACAGTAACAGAGTTATCCAAAGCATATGCTTTATGTGCAACAACACCCGAAGCTGAGGAACTGAATGATGAAATTGGTTTCTTTAAAGCGGTGAAGGCAAGTATTGTAAAAACGATCGGTGATGGGAGTAAGAAAAAAACAGCCACACAAATGGATGCACAGATCAATCAATTGATTTCACAATCGGTTATTTCTGAAGACGTCATCGATATCTATAAAGAACTAGGCTTAGAAAACCCTGATATCTCGATTCTATCAGATCAATTTCTAGAAGATGTTCGTGCTTTGCCGGAGAAGAACCTAGCTGTAGAATTATTAAATCGTTTATTGAATGGTAAGGTTAAAAATGTTCAACGGAGTAACTTAATCAAAGCGCGGAAATTCTCAGACATGCTATCTAACGCATTAAATAAATACAATAAGCGAACCATTGAAACTTCAAAAGTTATTGAAGAATTGATTGAATTAGCTAAAGAAATGGATGAAGCATTTAAACGTGGTGAGCAGAACGGGCTCAGCAAAGAAGAAATTGCTTTTTATGATGCACTAGCATCTCACGAGACTGCAGAACAAGTTTTAGGCGATGACACATTAAAAATCATTGCACATGAGCTCACAAAATCTATTAAAGATAATATGAGTATCGATTGGAATTTGCGAGACTCAGCTCGTGCAAGAATGCGTATCATCGTTAAACGATTACTAAAAAAATATGGTTATCCACCAGAAATCAGTAAACAGGCAATTGATACTGTCCTTGAACAAGCAGAACTCATGTCAGAACAACTAGCTTTAAAAATATAGGACTCAAAACCATTTTTAACTAGAATTCTAGTTAAAAATGGTTTTTTTGAGACTAAAATTCATAAATTATACATTGTAACTTATTGTACGTTAAACGACCGTTATGTATACAAAAATGATTACTCTTTCACAATAAATGAATCGAATGGATCGATTTCAATATCAAAGTCTATAAACGCATCTTTTTATCAATGTATTTTTAATAGTCCTTTTATGCATAAAAAGATAAATGACTTCGGTCATACTTTTCAAAAAGTGCGACAAAAAGGATCAGCGTATAGATACCATCGAATATCTGAACGTTGATCCTTTTTCAATTATCCATCTAATCGTTGTTCAGCCATTTTATAAATTTCATCTTTATCCCGTTTACCGATCGCTACAATTTGAATGATTTGGAGTTTACCGCCGATTTCTCTAAAAACAACGCGTAACCCCATTTTTCTATTTTTCAACTTATTGCAATGCGACAAATTTCCACTGAGTGGCTGTCCTGCTGCCATCCCTATAGAAACGATTCGGTTCAACGCTTTGTCTACGAATATCTTTTGACTACCATCGAGGTTATCGTAATCTTCTTTCGAATATTGCGTCCACTCAAGCTGATACAATGATCACTCCCACCCATCCATTTCATCAATAGTCGTAGGGTGAGTTACCTGTTCTCCACGGACTTCTGAATCAGTATAAGTGCGGACATTTTTGTTAGATAGTCGCATCTCAACAGTCAAATCATCTAATCGACTGTACAATTC
>NZ_WBYY01000207.1:0-5108 GCF_048985645.1 Exiguobacterium sp. A1_3_1
CTCGTGGGCTCGGAGATGTGTATAAGAGACAGGCTCGGTAGCGGCTTTAAAATTGCGATGCGTGACTTATCGATTCGTGGCGCCGGGAACTTACTCGGTTCCCAACAATCGGGCTTCATCGACTCTGTTGGTTTCGATCTTTATTCGCAGATGCTGGCAGAAGCGGTTGAAGAACGGAAAGAACGGATGAAGGGCAAAAAACGCGTCCAGAAATTCGTACCTGAGTTCACGTTCAGTCTTGATGCGTATATTCCATCGCACTACATGACGGACTCCGAGCTGAAAATCGAATTTTATAAACGTTTGAAATATGTCGATACCGTCGATAGTCTCGAACAACTTGAAACAGAGATGCTCGAACGATTCGGTGAGTTCCCGGATGAGGTTGCTCGTTTGATCCAACTGACGCGGATGCGGATTTTTGCTGAACGAGCGCGTGTCGAGCGCGTCAAACAAACCGATCCGAAAATCGAGATCGTCTTGTCACTTCAATCAACACAGCAGTTGGATGTGGCGGATTTCGTCAAATGGACCGTTCCGCTTGGACGTGGTCTAGGGATGGGGCAACAAGAACAGAAACTCGTCTTGACGCTCAACCGCAACAAGCAGTCGACGCAACAGATGACGATGCAAGCAGAACAGTTGCTAGCAGAGCTTGATCGTCGGCTCGTCGCACGATGAATAGACGAACGATTGCGCAAGGCGCAGCACTGCTTGCGATCTCTAGTTATATCTCGAAACTGCTCAGCTTCTTTTACCGGATTCCGTATCAGAACCTTGCAGGTGACTTCGGACTGTACGTCTATCAGACGGTCTATCCCTTATTCGCGATAGCGGCAGCGCTAGGTATTTATGCGCTGCCCGTCATCGTGGCGAAGTTGACGCTCCATCATCCAGATGAAAAACGAGAAGTTTTATGGTCGATTTTGTACGTCTTACTTGCGATGACGGTCTTCTTTGGTCTGTTCGGATGGTGGATTGCCCCGACACTTGCGGGTTGGTTTGGAGACGATAAACTCGTTGTTCCGTTGCGAGCCGTCACGTGTACGTTTTATTTACTACCTGTGATTGCCGTTCTTAGAGGCATGTTTCAAGCAGATCTCGAGATGCGACCGACGGCTGTATCCCAAGTCTCTGAAAATGCCGTCCGTGTCGGACTCTTGTTGCTCGTGACCTATATCGGCGTCTCGATGCAGGCGGACCCTTACTGGATTGGTGCCAGTGCCCATCTGACAGCGATCGGTGGCAGCATCGTTTCGTTATTCGTCCTGTTACGTTTTGCGAAAGGGAAGATCGGTCGTCCTGTGTTTTCAGGTATTCACGTACGTCGGGTCGGGAAAGTGCTCGTGACAAGCGGGGTGGCGGTCAGTATCGCCTCACTTGCCTTGTTACTGATGCAATTGATCGATGGATTGACGTTCGTCAATCTACTTGGCAATACGACGGAGACGAAAATTGAAAAAGGGGTGCTCGACCGTGGGTATCCGTTACTGCAATTCGCGATTCTCTTTGCGACATCGATGAGTCTTGCGAGTGTTCCATCCTTATCAACCGCATATCGAAAGCATGATCCGCAGATGATGCGTCAACAACTCGAGACATTACTCCGTTCCGGTCTATTGATTGCCGCTGCAGCGACAATCGGACTAATGGGTGTGATGCGTCCGCTCAATATTGCGTTGTATCAAGATGACCAGGGAACAGCAGGGTTGATTTGGCTCGCGGCGACGGCATTTGCCGCTTCGATTGCGATGATGATCATCTCTTGTCTCCAGTCGGTCGATGCTGAAAAATATGCGCTCGTTGGTGTTCTTGTCGGATTAGGGGCGAAGCTCGTTCTGAATCTCTATTTCATTCCCCGATATGGTATGATCGGGGCGGGTATGGCGACATTTGGCGGTTTTGCCGTCATGGCGACAGCACAATGGATTTTATTGAACCGGAAATTCGGTCGCGTATCGGCAGGAAACGCGTTCTACCGACGACTGGTCTTACCTGTGCTCGCCATGAGTGTGTTTCTGTACCTGATCGAAACGTTCTTCCGGCTGTTTGAGCTTGAGACACGAATCGGTGCGGCACTCGAAGTCGGCGTCCTTGTCGTCGGTGGTGCCATCATTTATGGCAGTATGGCATTACGCGTTCGTGCATTAACAGCACAAGAGTGGGCGCTATTGCCTTTAGGAGATAAGTTATATCAGATGTACCAACGTAGGAGGAGTATATGACACACCGAATCACGATCGTCGGCCTTGGCGTCGGCGAACTCGAACAATTGCCGTTTGGCATCTATCGATTATTAAAAAACACGACACAGCCTGTCTATTTACGGACAATGGATCATCCAGTCGTTTCAGAACTCGCAGCAGAGGGAATGAACTTTACATCATTTGACTCGGTTTACGAACGACATAGTCGGTTTGAAGACGTATACACAGAAATCGTTGAGGAATTGCTTCGCCTCTCAAAGACGACGGACATCATCTATGCCGTCCCAGGTCATCCACTGGTCGCTGAGAGTACCGTCCAGCAGTTATTAGAGCGGACGGACGCGGTCGACGTTGTAGGCGGACAAAGTTTTCTTGATCCGATGTTCGCGGCGCTTGGCGTAGATCCGATTGAAGGATTCCAGTTGCTTGATGCGACGGCGTTTACCGTCGATGAAGCGCAGATCCGTCAACATTTGCTGATTGGACAAGTCTATGATGCGCTCGTCGCCGGTGATTTAAAGGTTCAGCTGATGGAACGTTATCCGGACGAACATCTCGTCACTCTGGTCACAGCAGCGGGTACAAGCAAACAAACTGTCCAAAGCGTGCCGTTGTATGAACTCGATCATGTGACGACGCTCAGTAACTTGACGACAGTCTACGTGCCACCTGTTACGGATGAGCAGACGCTGAACCGTGACTTCGCGACATTAAAAGAGATTGTCGCACGGTTACGTGATGAAGGCGGTTGCCCATGGGATCAAGAGCAGACACATGAGTCCTTAAAACGTCATTTAATCGAAGAATCTTATGAATTACTGGAAGCAATCGACCTTCAGGACGATAACTTAATGATAGAAGAGCTAGGAGACGTCCTTTTACAGGTCATGCTCCATGCACAAATTGGTCTAGATGAAGGGTATTTCGACATTCGAGATGTCATCGGAAGCGTCAGTGATAAGATGATTCGTCGCCATCCACATGTGTTCGGAGAAACGATTGTCGATTCTTCGGCAGACGTCGTTTCGAACTGGCAAGACATTAAAGCACAAGAGAAACCGGAGCGGACTTCCTTGCTCGATGGCGTAACAAAAGGGGCACCTGCCTTGATGCGCGCAGAAGATATTCAAAAGAAAGTGGCGAAAGTCGGTTTTGAATGGAGTGACGTCGAGGGTGCACTTGAAAAAGTAATCGAAGAGTTACGTGAATTGAAGGAAGCCGCACCAGAAGAACGACTAGGTGAATTCGGAGACGTTCTGTTTTCGATAACACTCGTTGGGAAATACCTTGGTCTCTCGGCAGAAGAGGGGCTACAACAGACGAACGATAAATTCATCCGTCGCTTTACGCGAATGGAACAGCTAGCGGATCGACCGCTCGTTGAGATGACGCTTGAAGAGCAAGATTCACTCTGGCATCAAGCGAAGCAGGAGGAACAGTCATGAGACTTGATAAATTTTTAAAAGTATCGCGTCTGATCAAACGACGGACGCTTGCGAAAGAAGTAGCCGATCAAGGTCGGATTACAATCAATGGTAATGTGGCGAAAGCAAGTAGCACGGTAGCAGCAGGTGATGAGATGACGATTCGGTTCGGAAACAAGATCGTCACGGTTGCGATTTCGAGCATTAAAGAACATGCCAAAAAAGAAGAAGCATCTGATATGTATGAGATCATCCGTGAAGAAAAGGTGAATTCCGAAGAATCGATGTAATTTACCGGAAAAAGGAAGTATACTAAAGAGTGTCAGGGGTGACCACTCAGAAAGAGGAGGGATGATATGCCAACACCGCTCGAATCAGGGCGTCCTGCGCCAAAGATCAAGCCGCTCAATGACCGTAAAAAGCAGTTGAGTCAGAATGCCATCGAAAACCGTCGACGTCTCAAAAATCGCTTTTTCCTGTGTCTGACCGTCTTTTTACTCATCTTTTCCCTCATGGGGTGGTCATACATGGAGAAACGGCAATTGATCGCTGAACAAAAGCAGTCGTTTCAAGTCGCCGAACAAGAGCAGACGAAAGCAAAAAAAGAGACCGCCCGCCTGAAGGAAGAAATCAATCGTCTCAATGATAAAGAGTATGTAGCGAACTTAGCTCGAAGCGAGTTGCTCTATTCGAAAAAAGGGGAAACGATCTTCTACTTTTCACCGGAAGACTAATTGAAGGTTGCCGATTGATTGAAAAAAGAATGAATCACTCGTATAATAAGAAACGAATCAACTAAAAAGGAGCAATACAATTTATGTCGATTGAAGTAGGCAGCAAAGTGCAAGGGAAAGTAACAGGCATCACGAATTTCGGAGCGTTCGTTGAGTTACCAACAGGGAAAACTGGTCTTGTTCACATCAGTGAAGTGGCAGATTCTTACGTTAAAGACATCAATGATGTGTTGACGGTTGGTCAAGAAATCACCGTCAAAGTCTTAAGTGTTGAAAACGATGGTAAGATCGGTCTTTCCATCAAAAAAGCCGTCGATCGTCCAGAAGGCGAACGTCCTCGTCCTGCACGTCAGTTCGACCGTGGACCACGTCCAGCAGGACAAGATCGTGGACCACGTTCGTTCGATAACAAAGGACCACGTGGAGGCGGTAACCGTGGAGGCTTCAACAAAGGCGGCCGTGGCACACCACCACCGCGCAAAGAACAATCGTTCGATACGCTGATGTCTAGTTTCCTGAAAGATAGTGAAGATCGTCTTGCTACATTGAAACGTCAAACGGATTCAAAACGTGGCGGACGCGGCGCAAAACGTCAATAACTTGCTGACCTGTTCTTTATAAGAATAGAGATGGAATGACGCCGTTCATTCCATCTTTTATTTTTTTGAAATTATTTTTAGAAAAAGCGTTGACTTTCATTTGACCTGCCCGTATTATAGAAAATGTGCTTAAGACGCACGAGT
>NZ_WBYY01000208.1:0-5097 GCF_048985645.1 Exiguobacterium sp. A1_3_1
GCGGGAAAACTGACTTGTGTCTCGCCTGAGGAAAGGGCGTGAAAAGACGCGTCATTTTTTGGGATCAGTCATTTGAAGCCTACGTGAACATTAAAATACGTAAGGTGTCAAAATGACAGCCATGAGACAGACGAACGTCGTCCATCCCTGATGATGACGTAAGGATAAGAAAAGCGTGACCAGCCCAGTGATCGTCATACCGGATAAAATCCATCCTAGCCAAAAATCCGTGCTATTCGAAGCAATCGGGATGCTTAATATGTAAGCTGTCGTGTGCGGAAAGAAGCCGATGGCATCTAAAATGATACCGCCAAAGACACCAATCAGCAGCAAGCCGATCGACAGACGAAATAGTGCTTTACGTTTAATCATTATGCATACTCCTATTCTGTTTGGTTGAAGCAAGAAATCCTATTGTTGCGCCTATTCAATATGTTTCTACAAAAAGCGATGAATTTCTTTCTGTTATCTATCCCTGAACTTTATCAAAAATTCTCGCTTCTGCACATCAATCGGAATATTCAAATAGTTATGGGGTATTCTGTTGAAAACGCCATCGCCGATTCAGTGGAAAGGAGAAGAGAAGATGATGCCTGAACTGATACCGGATAACCGGGAGCTCGAACGAAGGATTCGGATCGTCCATCTGTTGCGAAAACTGGGGAAGACGGACGAAGCGATTGCCCGATCCTTGTATGTTCCGATCGAATGGGTTCAATCAATTGGTGAAGAAGACGACTGGCAGCAAATGCAATCATCCTAAGGCAAGGACGTCACGTCCTTGTTTTTTCGCGTGTTCCGGTATACTAAAACAAGCATCTCAAATCGAGAGGATGAAGTAAAATGAACGTTGCCATCATTGGAGCAGGAATCAGTGGTTTATATCTCGCGACGCGTATGCAGGAGCTTGGACACGACGTGACGATCTATGAAGCACGCGACCGAATCGGTGGGAGAATTGAGACGGTCGATTTCGACCTAGCCGGACAAGCATATGCGTTTGATCTTGGACCGACTTGGTTTTGGCCGGACAGTGAACCACTGATGGTTGATTTGATCCATCGATTCGATTTACCGACACTGGAACAATACACGACGGGTGCGCTTCGACTCGAACGGGCTGACGGAATCGAGTCGCATGTGGTTGCGAATCAACCGACGGCGCTTCGCCTTCGTGACGGAATCCGCTCCGTTGCTACGGCACTTGCTGCACGACTCACACCGGGAACGATTCGACTCAAGTCTCCCATCAGCCAGATTGATGTCATGAATCGGATTATCGTCAGTTCAGGAAGGAAGAGTCAACCGTTCGATGAGATCGTTCTCGCATTACCACCGCGTCTAGCGGCAACACTATCATTTGTACCATCTTTACCTGAAGCAGTTCTGGGTGAACTTGAAGCATTACCGACTTGGATGGCGCAGCAAGCGAAATGTCTGATTTTTTACGAGAAACCGTTTTGGCGTGATTCGGGCTGGTCCGGTCAGGCAATCAGCTGGACTGGGATGGTGCAAGAGATTCATGACGCTTCCCCACAAGATGGACCGGGAGCGTTGTTCGGTTTTTTCCGGACACCGGCACGTGAACGACGATTATTGACCGAGGCGGAAATCAAGGAAACGGTACTCGCGCAGCTGGTTCGTCTGTTCGGTGAACAAGCGCGTCAGCCGATTGGTTGGGCATATAAAGACTGGTCGACAGATAGTTGGACAGCAACACGAGCCGATGCAGCCCCACTCGTGGATTTCCCGGCATATCATGCTATCAATCTCGGAGTGGAGCATGCAGCGATTTCATTGATTGGGACAGAGACCGATCCGAGTCATGGTGGACACTTAGAAGACTCATTACGATCCGTTGAACGCTATTTAGAAAAGAGAGGAGTAAAAAAATGATCAAGACGCTACATTATGATGTGTTCACAACGATGCCAGGAAGCGGTAATCCAGCTGGGGTCGTCTTAGACGCCGATCAATTGACTGAGTCGGAAATGCAACGAATCGCGCGTACGAATGGCTTTACCGAGACGACGTTCGTCTTGTCATCCGAGCAAGCGGACTACCGCATGCGCTACTTTGCACCGGAACGGGAAATGGACTTATGCGGACATGGTACGATCGCTGCATTAACGGCACTTGATTCAAAGATCCGTTTATCTACGGCATGTCAGATCGAGACAAAGTCAGGCATCTTGCCCGTGATGCGTTTAGCGAACGGAATGTTTCGCTTGCAACAGGGACAACCACAATTACATCAGTTTGACGGTGACATAAAGCACGTTCTAGCCGCGATTGGTCTCGAATTGACACATCTCGATGACCGATGGCCAATCGTATACGGCAGTACTGGGAACTGGACACTGCTCCTCCCGATTCGTCGACTTGAGGACTTTCACCGGATGGTGCCGGATAACCAACGCTTTACCACCGTGTTGACCGATCTCCCACAAGCCTCGATTCATCCGATTTGTCTCGATACATATGACCGACAAGCGACGATGCATGGACGTCACTTCTCAGCAACGGGGGCAGGTAGCGTCGAAGATCCGGTTACGGGAACGGCGAGTGGTGTGATGGGTGTCTATTATCGAAAATTCATCCAGCCACTTGAAACGGAAACAGCGATCATCGTCGAACAAGGACACGAGATGGGTCGTCCCGGGCAGGTCGGAATCCGTATTTCTGGCGAAGGTCTTGATCATAGCAAATGGAAAGTCGAGATGGACGGTCAAGCCGTCTTTGTCGGCGTCAAGAGAGTGGGAGAGGAAGAGGCAGATGTTGAAACATTTCATTTGGGATTTTGACGGCACCTTGTTTGATACGTATCCGGTGTTAGTCGATGTGTTCGTGGAATTACTCGAGCGTGAGGGGCGAACGGTCGAACGCGAGCAAGTAGCAGAGCTGATGGCGATCTCGGCAAAAACGACGTATGAGGCGTTTAGTGTGTCCGAAGCGTTCATTGCGAACTACAAGCAACAAAAGATGATCATCGAACAAGAACAGTCTGAACCGTTTCTCGGAATCCGTGAACTGCTAGAGGCGTTATCGACGAGAGGTGCGACGCATCATATCGTCACCCATCGCGGAACATCGATTCATGCGTTGCTTGCAAAACATGGGTTGACGCATCATTTTCAAGATGTGTTGACGGCACCGGATGGATTCGCCCGAAAACCGGATCCGGAAGCTGTCACGTATTTAGTCAATCGGCATCAGATGGTACGAGACGAAACGATCATGATTGGAGACCGGGAACTCGATGTCTTAGCCGGACATCGTGCCGGTATCAAGACGTGTTTGATAAGCAACCGACCAAATGAGACCGTTGCGACGTATACCGTAACGTCGCCCGGTCGATTAAAGGAATTGTTACTGACATAACGACAGCCCCGCTTCCAGTGATGGAAACGGGGCTGTTTTTTAAGAAGACAATCGATCTGCTTCGGTTGCTTCAGCGCGTGGTGCACGCCAGAAATACGTCAGTAAAATGCCGACTGCGAGCATGACTGTCGCGAAATAGAACGGATAGTTCAAATTGACGTCAAAGAGTAGTCCACCAACGATCGGTCCGAGAATGTTGCCGATGCTCGTAAACATCGAGTTCATTCCGCCGACGAATCCCTGTTCATTTCCGGCAATCTTCGAAAGATAGGTCGTGACAGCAGGTCGCATCAAGTCGAAACCGACGAAGACGACCATCGTCACGAGAATGATCGAGAGATAGTTCGTCACGAACGTCATCAAGACGACGAGCAGTGTCGAACCGATCAAGCTGTATCGGATCAAGCGAATCTCACCGAACCAGCGCGTCAAACGATCGAACAGTCCGACTTGGACGATGACGCCGACGATCGCACCGAGAGAAATCGCAAGCGCAATGTCCTTCGCCGTGAAGCCGAACTTCCGGTCGACGAACAAGGCGAACAACGACTCAAACGAGGCGAGACCGAACGATGAGATCAATAGGACCAGAAAAGCGATGAAATAGAGCGGACTGAAGACTTTCCGGAAACCCGTCTGTTGTTTGACCGTCGTTGTCTCGTAGTGACGTTCCGGTTCCTTAAGCGTAAAGACGGATAACACCATCGCTGTCAAACCGAACGCAGCAGCAAAAAAGAACGGCGTCCGCGAGCCAAGGTCAGCGAGGAACCCACCGATCCCCGGTCCGATGATGAAACCGGTCGAGATGGCAGCAGACATATAGCCGAGCGCTTTCGGACGAGTTTCGTTCGTCGTGATGTCAGCTATGAATGCCGTGACGGCTGGCATGATGAAAGCCGCACTGACACCACCGAGAATCCGTGACGCGAACAGGACTTCGACGCTTTGACCGAGACCGAATAAGAGCTCGGACATGCTGAAGATGAACAAACCGATGATAATCATCGGTTTACGTCCGTACTTGTCAACGGCACGTCCCGCAAGTGGTGAAAGAATTAGTTGCGCAAAGGCGAAGGCGGAAACCATGTAACCGACTGTCGCCCCGGAGATGTTCAACTCGTTCATGATCGTCGGTGTGACGGGAATGACGAGTCCGATACCTAAAAAGGCGATGAATAAGTTGAGCAGGAGTGTACTTAAAATCAATGTATTGTTTTGCATAGTTCACCTCAATAGAATTAAATCGTTTTTGACATACCGCGCCAGACGATCGGCCAGACAGCTTGCTGTCGAGCGTGAAACGCGTCGACACCGTTGTAGACGAGTTCCGTCAGCGTACCTTCCGCCACCGTCAGATAGGCGAGAGCGGCACTTTTGTAATCCGTCGAATAGAGAATCTGTTCCGTTCGGTCTCGTTCGCGTAATAATCGCGTCAATAGATCGTGCAGTGAATCAAAAAACGGATTGAAGCGGTCCGTCATCTCTTGTTCGAGCTTCTCCGGTGGAAAATAGGCAGCCCGAAGGATGAATCGCATCAGGATATCGTCTTGCTGTTCCGAAATGAACCAATCGAAGAAGCCGTGCAGCGATTGCTCGAGCGGCTGCTGCCGCGTACTCGTGAAATACGTCGCAAAGCGGCGCTTTTGTTCTTGCAAGGCGTACGTCGTCGCTTGCAGGAACAGGTCGTCCTTCCCTTTATAATGAGCATAGATCGAT
>NZ_WBYY01000209.1:0-5074 GCF_048985645.1 Exiguobacterium sp. A1_3_1
GTCAGAATACGACCGGTATCCGAGTTCGGGAAGAAGTCACCGTATCCGACCGTGACGACGGTCGTCATCGTCCAGTAGACAGCGCGGAAGTAGGACCCGAACGTCTCCGGCTCAAGCGCATACATGATACCCGCGACACCGAAGACGAAGATCAACGATGCATATCCGAGCGTCCGCATCCGTAGAAACGAGACTTTTCGTAAAAAACGTAACCAGACCATGTTTTTTTCATTCCTTTCGAACAATCCGGTCTCTTCCCCTGTCAATAAGGGCGAAGGAGGTGATACACATGACACAAGCAGAAGAGATCAAGACAAGTCTCGTCATCGTCTTCGAGCGTAAGGACAAGGTGACAGCAAACGGTAATGCCGTCGTCGCTCGCCGCCGCTACAACGGCTTACGTTCGAATCTTCCAGCAGACGTCGTCGCTTCGATCGGGCAATCGATCGGCAGCTTACTCGACGGACGCTACGCGCTGACGGAAATCAGCCGTGACTACGCTTTACTGAAGGCATAACCCATCCTCTACATTTCATGAAAGGAGTGACCATTGATGGAACATACGATCGTCCTGACGTTCGATACGGTGACGAAAAAACCGTATCGCTTACGGATCGCTGGTGCGAAGGAGAATGCGACCGTGGCTGAGATTAAAGCAATCGGTGACTTGTTCGTCGCCCATGACCCGTTCATGAACGGTGTCACACGTCTCGCGTCCGCTGAATTGCAAAACAGTTCGGAATCGGCATTCGTCTTGTAAGCTTTTTCAGTCCATCGTCACGGGATTACGTGACGATGGCTTTTTTTTGGTATACTAGAAACATCAACCAGCTGAAAGGAAGTCAATTTATGGCCAAACGCCCACTCACTCCTCGCGAATGCGAACTCGTCGTCTGTAGTCTCTACGTAATGGAACTCATCCCGTTCGAAGGCATCATGGAACGTCTCGAATCCATTACGCTCCGAGACATCATCGGCCCCGTCGCACGTGGTGAATCGACGCGGGAGCAAGCTGCTGACGCGCTTGACCAGTACATTAAGGTCCGACGTCGCCGGTTCCGCAACGTCCCACCGGAACATCTGTGGTCGCTTGACGACCGGATTGAACAAGAAGCACTGCGGATGATCCGCAAGCGTTCACCGCTCTCGGCAGGAGAAAAGCTCCAGCCGAAAGCCATTCCTCATGAAATGGGGGATACGGTCGAGATGAAAGTGAGCGAAATCCAGGATCGCAACAACAAAGTGACCTTAATCGGAAAAGTCGGTAACGTCACGGCGAAACTCCCGGTCGCGAACCGTCAAGCCTATAAAGGCAACAAGACGATTTCCGCCTGGATCACGGGTGTCGAGAAGAAACCTGCCTTACTTCATTTATCGACATCCGACTACGGCAAACATCAGCCGTCAGAAGACGTCAAGGCAGCGTATGCGACTGCCGTCGCCGCGTTACGTCGCTATTTCGAGACGAACGAGCTCCCGACGACCGAAGAAGTCGATCTTGCAAAATCACTGTTCCAACGGATGATCCGTCGCGATCAGAACGATTGGTTCACGGTTTACGTCGCGATGGGTCGCCCGCAACTCGATCACGTCCGGCGCTGGGTCAAGGTCATCCAGATGCTCGCCCGCTCCCTGCGTGGTGACGAAGAAGCGACACAACAACTTGCTTCGCAGGAAGATCGCTTCTTCAAGGATGCCTTGTTGCGCGCCTGTAAAGCGGCAGAGAAAAATTTCACGTCTTAATGCTTTCGCCTTAACACGTATCGATTCCTAGTCAAAACGAAAAAATAACGCTTCGCACCGGACAACTTTTCCGGTGTGAAGCGTTTTTGTATTCGTTGATCATTGAACTGAAAAATCGTAGATATTCGTTCCTTTTTTGCGATTCGCATCCTTGATTTCTCCCTGATATATCAATTGCTCATGCTTCAAATCAATCACTGACACTTGGAAGCCAGCGTTCGTCTCGGATGAGAGATAAAGCTGCATCTCGTCCGTAGAATCCAACCAATCAATCTTTTTCAAAACAAGCGGACTACTTACACTATGCTCGGATAATCGTTTTGTTTCCAAGTCGAACGTCGACCATTCGATGCGTTTCGTCTCTCCTTCTGGCAGACGGAGTCCAATCAGGTAACGACCATTTGCATAAGGCGTATAACCGATTTGTTGCTGATCTAACTCCTCGATGGACCGAACGCTTTTCCCATCATCAAGGAAATAAGAATGTTTCGTGTTCTCTTCGTCGCCATCAAATGGTTGTTCCGTGTAGACGATCTCATTTTGATGAATTGCTAAAAATTGACGCGCGTTTTTAGGCGCTACTGGTTTTTGAAGAACGATTTCTTCGACTCGGTCGCCTGTTAAATCGAGCACAAGAAGTTTCGTTTTCGTGGGCTGATCGATCCGATCAAGTTGGATGTAAACTTTCATCGCCTGCTTATCGATGACACTGGCTTGTACGTCAATCCCTGTCTCAAGTTTTGTATCATACTGAAATGTTTTCTCAAACATCTCCTCCGTCTTGAACGTAAACATCTTAAATCGTAATTTATTGTGTTTAATCTGAATCGCATACTCCGATTGTTCACCTCCACTTACATTTGTTTCCATTTGCATCGTGAATGCATAATATTTGTCTGGTAAATCCGTCATTTTATCTTCACGGAATAGTTGTCCGACGTAAGAGTTTGACTGTTTTTCGATGTCACCCTTTGCGTTGACATCATAAATCGTCGAGCGCATCCCTTTCGTCTGAAGACGTAAATTAAAATTTTCGATTTGCGAAGTCTTTCCACTGACGGTCTCAAGCGACAAGTCCGCCCCTTGGATCGATAGTGTATAACCGATGTAGCTTCCAATTGTCATGAGAATGATCAATCCATAGATCAAAAGTTGACGATATCGTTTCATGAGAGTTCTCCTTTAGACGGATAGGCGCGTCTGGACTAACCGCAGATTTTTGTACGACACATATAACGTCAAGAGCACGACGTACCCGAGATAAAATTGCATGTGCAGTTGACTCAAATCGTTCGAAATAGCTGACAACGTCACACCTATCACGATCCACCCGGCAATCAGCGCAATCCCGGTTAATCCGACGAGGAAGAACGCTTTGCTCTTTCGGAACGATCGCTCAAGTAAAACTGTCATGAAAACGAACGAGATGACGATGAATGTCATCAGTAAGATGAATAAAATATCACTCGGATACATTGTGTAGAACAACTTCATGTAGAAGGAGTATTCGTTGATGCTAGCTGTGACTTGTTGAGCATCTGGTAATAACCATAAGTAGAGAGTGCGACTAAGCAACAACAAGACCCACTGGATGCCGATCAGACTAGCGACGACAAGTAAGAGTGTCGTCATCTTCGATGCAACAATCGCCCGGCGTGATCCAGGAAGCAATAGTAGCCGGTAGATGTACTTCGTCTCGCCCATCCAGTCGCGGTACCAAATCCAGAACGCGAACAGGACAATCATCCCCATCGCTAATACAATGATCGAATCGTAAAAATTCGTTGCTTGCGCAAATAACAGCGGACCACCACCCTGCTCGATGGCGTCGAGTTCTGATATCTGTTCGATCCGCATCGTTGCCTCAACCGAGTGCTGATAATCGTAAATCTGATAGAGCAGTGACGCAATTTCTGCGACAATCAATCCTGAAATCAACAAAACCAGTAATTTCGTACTTCGTTTCAGTTCTTCATTCGTTAATAACAACCAACGTTTCATCCTTGATAAACCTCCCGCATCCGGTCCTGGACCGATTGATGATGACGGCCGCGCAGCTCATCCGTCTCTTTGACTTCAACGATCTTTCCGTCCCGTAAGAATAATACTCGGTCAATCACCTGCTCGACCTCAGCGATTTCGTGTGTCGTCATCAGGATGCTTCGTCCTTCCATGAACTCACTTGAGAAAATCCAGGCAATCTGTTCCTTCATGAAGAGATCGATTCCCGCGAGCGGTTCGTCGAGTAATATGTACGGTCGATCAAGCGCGAATCCTAAGACGAGATTGAACTTCGCCTTGTTCCCTTTTGATAAGTTCGCCATTTTATCCGTCGTAAACAGCTGGAACGTCTCTAGTAACCGTTCCGCTGTCTCTTGATTCCAATCCGGATAATGATCCGTCATATACGTGATCGCTTGTCCAATCGTCATATAGCTCGGCATCGTCTGAAGATCAGGCACGAATGCGATTTTATCACGCGACGTTTTACCGTCGACCGTCACCGTCCCGGCATCCACCGGAATCAAACCGAGAATTGCTTTTAGGATCGTTGACTTCCCTTCCCCGTTCAAGCCGATCAGACATGTCACTTCGTTTAGACCGACAGAGAACGTCACGTCACGTAAGACGTGCTTTTTTCGTCCGTATCGCTTTTGTAGCCCTTTCACTTCAAGCACTAGACTTCCCTCCTTGATTACGACCATTGTATTAAGACAATAGTACATCTGTTAACTGTATGGTACATGCCATACAGTCTAGCGTCAACCTGTTTTTTCCTGCTATCATCCAGAAAATGAAAAAGAGCCGGACAATCATGTCCGACTCTGCGAGTATTTCGATTTCGTTTTTGCTATTTAATTTATGAAAGAAGAGACGTTTTGTTCACTCGAAAACGCTTTCTAGTAAAACGGTTCGATATGAACAAAAAAGAGAGGACGCCCTGATGGACGCCCCCTCTGAACACGTGACTGGTACTTCAATAAATATCAATCGTTGACTCCAGTGCCCGGCATGTCCGACGCACGGTCGGTAAGAAGTCGGTCCGTTTTGCGACACCGCCTTCAATCTGGACATGCTGAATGCCTTTCGTCCGCTGCATCGCTGTTAAGACGGTGACCAGCTCGATGAACCAATTCGAGATCAGTTCGACGACCTGTTCGTCAAAAGCGGCAGCGCCATACACATCATACCCGTTCTCGCAGAGATGGTTCGGGAAGCGGGCTTTGAACCGATGAATCAAAGTGTCCGTCGTCGGAATTAAAAATTCGTCATAGACAACACGCTGCTCGGCATCAAGCGTTTGTTCTGTCACACCATCCATCATCAAATG
>NZ_WBYY01000210.1:0-4993 GCF_048985645.1 Exiguobacterium sp. A1_3_1
TCGTGGGCTCGGAGATGTGTATAAGAGACAGATCCAACCGTAAGTGGTGGGAATGCGAAAACGATCAAGGCAGAAGCAACGAATGCTGTCCATGTGAAGAGCGGCATCCGCATCAGTTTCATACCTGGTGCACGCATGTTCAAAATCGTAACGAGGAAGTTAATCCCCCCCATAAGTGTACCGAAACCAGAAATCTGAAGACCCAACGCGTAGAAGTCTACACCGAGAGACTCAGGTACCGTCGAGAGTGGTGCGTATGCAGTCCACCCTGCGTTCGGTGCAGCGCCGAAGAACCAAGAAAGGTTCAACAAGACTCCACCGAAGAAGAACAACCAGAAACCAAGTGCATTCAAGAATGGGAACGCAACGTCACGTGCCCCGATTTGAAGCGGTACTGCTGCGTTCATGTATCCGATCAACATCGGCATCGCTGCCAAGAAGATCATCGTCGTACCGTGCATCGTGATCAATTGGTTAAAGAGTTCACCGCTGACGAAATCGTTCATCGGTTTAATCAATTGAAAACGAATCATTAGGGCTTCTACGCCACCGACTAGAAGGAAGAACAATCCAGACATGATGTAGAGAATCCCGATTTTCTTATGGTCGACTGTCGTTAGCCAGTCCATGATGCCGCTTTTTTTCTGCGGCATACCCATAGTATGTGTCCCCACTATGATTCCCCCTTAAAAAATTATTGGAGCTTTTTGTCCAATAGATAATCTGCCAATTCGCTCAATTCTTCATCGCTGATCTGATCTTCAGAGAATCCAGGCATTTTCGTACCTTGCTTCTCTTTTTGAGGATCGCGAATCCATTTTTCGAGGTTTTCTTTATCATGGTCGAGGTAACCCGCGATACGTTGACGATCACCGAAGTTCGTCAAGCTAGGTGCGACTTTCCCGCCACCATGACAGCTGAGACAGTTCTGGGCATAGACTTTCTCGCCAGTCGTCCAGTTCTTTTCATTCTTTTTATCAAGCTGCTTCGTCTCTGCTTCTTTCGCAGCTTTCATATCTTTCAACCAGTTGTCGTAGTCGTCTTGTTCAAGTGCAACGACTTTGAAGTCCATCAATGCGTGAGAAGGACCACACAACTCGGCACATTTACCGTAGTAAGTGCCTGCTTCTTTTGCTTGTAACCACATTTCGTTCTCAAGACCTGGGTTCGTATCTGTTTTACCAGAAAGAGCTGGTACCCAGAACGAGTGAATGACGTCTTTAGACGTCAAGTTAACAGCAACACGTTTACCGACTGGGATGACAAGTTCTTGTCCTGTCGAAACACCTTTGTCTGGGTATTCGAACTCCCACCAGTAGAGGTTTGCTGTAACGTTGATTTGTTCGTTTTTCTTCGCTTCTTTTGCATCTGCGAGTTCAACCGTTGTTTTGATCGTCGGAATTGCAAGAACGATCAAAAGAAGAATCGGAATGACTGTCCAGATGATTTCAAGCGTATGGTTCCCTTCGACTTGCTTCGGAACCGTGTTATCACCTGATTTACGACGGAATTTCATAAGTACGTAAATATAAATGACGGCTACGATCGCAAGGACGAACAACATGACCCACAAGCTAAGCTTGATGATCTCAAGTTGCATCTCAGCGCCTTCTCCGCGAGGCTGTAGCGCAGACAATTCCGGAATTCCACAACCTGATAACATGAGTGCCATCAAGCCGATTGGAAGAAGCCGGAAGAGCATTTTTACTGATTTTTTCACAACCATCCCCACTTTCTTTGTCCCCAATTTTGTCTTTCGTAATGGTGTACGTGAATTATGTCAAATCGTTTTAGAGAGAAACGAGTACGACCGTCACGATCCAAGCCGTGAAATAAAACAGTGAGAAGAAGAACATCTTCGACGCCCATTTGATTTCGGCTTGTTCATCTTGGATCTTCAGACCTTTCAGTCCCATATAGAGCCAATATCCACCGAGCAATGCCATGACGATCATGTAGATGATGCCATAGTGTGCTAAGAGGAGTGATGATGGAATGAGTACTGCAATCCACCATACAATTTGTCGTTTCGTGATCGCGAATCCGTTTACGACAGGTAACATCGGGATACCTGCTGCCCGATACTCCTCTGTCCGTCGCATCGCGAGTGCAAGGAAATGTGGTGGTTGCCACACGAACATGATGAGGAATAAAATCCACGCATCAATGTGAAGCGTCGGAGTGACTGCCGCAAATCCAATGATTGGTGGCACAGCTCCTGATATACCACCTACGACTGTATTGATCGTGTGCGTCCGCTTTAACCACATCGTATAAATCACGACGTAAACGAATGATCCGATCAATCCGAACACTGCCGCCACATGGTTGACGATCAACAACAATACCGTACCGGTCGCAAGAATACCGAGTCCTAGTGCGAGTATCCGCTGTCCATCCATCTTCCCAGTAACGCTTGGTCTTCCCATCGTCCGTTCCATCTTGTAATCGATGTCCCGGTCAATGTAGTTATTGAGGTAGCAACTTCCGGCAATGACCAATCCACTCCCGAGAAGCGTCCACAGTAACATCCACTTGGTTTGCCACAAGTACAACAGGACATCATCCGTTATGTACGATGCTGCTACGACATACCCCGCGAAGACCGTAATCAGATTGGCACGAACAATCCCCATTTTTGCTAGGGTAATATAGTCCTTGAATGTCGGCTGATCTGCTTGCTCGATCGCCATATCCAGTGCCTCTCCAGTAACTTTCGCCATGCTGTTCCCTCCTTTTCACCGTCTGCTTCCGTTTAGCACCTAAGCTTCACGTAATTTCTTCACAGAAATAACACAGACATGCCACGAAACGCCCTTTTCTCTATAAAAGATACCACATATCGAGGACCGTGACGTATGAAAATACTTTCGACATAATGAACAAAATGTGAAATCTATGTGATTTTCATCACAGTTCACCATATTTACCTAATACTAGAATAGCGTTGTTCTAAAAGATTGCAACCCTTTCAGTACTTTTTATGCGATACTAGACCTATGGAAATCCATGTATTTCGTATTTTTTTAGAAAGGTGGTGTCCAAATCTTGAATCGAAAACTTTCGATGTTTTCAGCCTTCGTCACGTTTACGATGATGATCGTCTTACTGATGGGTGGGACAGTCACAAAAACGGATTCGGGAGATGGTTGCGGAACGGATTGGCCACTCTGTCACGGGGAACTCATTCCGACGAACCCAAGTGTTGAAACGATGATTGAATATAGTCACCGCGCTGTGACTGGAGTCGTTGGACTCTTAATCATCGCCTTATGTCTCTGGACGCTCGTTGCCTTCAAGGATCGATTAGATACGAAGATCTTTGCGTTTCTTGCTTTCATCTTCATGTTGATTCAATCGATCGTCGGTGCTGGAGCAGTCGTTTGGCAACAATCAGACCTCGTCATGGCGTTACATTTCGGAATCTCTTTGATTTCCTTTGCTTCGCTATTGATTTTGACACTGTTGATCATGGAGCGTCCGGGTCAGGAATTCAGGGAATCTGTCCCAGCATTCTTACGGAAGCTCTTGTACGGTCTACTCATCTATACGCTGATCGTCGTTTATACGGGTGCTTACGTACGCCACGTCGGGGCTACATATGCTTGCGTTGGTTGGCCTGTCTGTTCTCAACCTTCCATGACGTTCGAAGCGTGGGTGCAGATGATTCACCGAATCATGGCAGGATTACTGTTCCTGTTCACCTTATTCGTCCATGTCGTTGCGATTCGCTTAAAGCATCGGACGACAACGATTGGTATGGCGTTCGCGACGTTCTTCATCTCGTGCCAAGTCGCCACTGGGGCTTGGATCGTTCTTGGTGGACATGCAACGTATGTGCCGTTACTCCACGCCTTCTTGATCACATGTTACTTCGGGGTCTTATCTTACTTGACGTACCATGCATTCCGAACGCGTAAGGCAAATAGTCGTCTTCAATAAGGTCGTAAAAAAAGGATGTTCCTCACTTGAGGGACATCCTTTTTTCATTATTTGAATCGAGCAATCGCACGCTTTCGCGCTTCGTCATGTGCGACGATTGGTTCTGGATAGCCATAATCCTTGCGTTGTTCAGCAGTCGGTTCATGAATATACTGCTTTGATAAATCCTTGATTTCCGTGACATACTTTCGAATGAACGCTCCATCCTTATCGAACTTCTTCGATTGAGTCGTCGGATTGAAGACGCGGAAGTACGGGACGGCATCCGTTCCGACTGATGCTGCCCATTGCCAACCCCCGATGTTTGATGCCGCTTCATAATCAACGAGTTTCTGCTGGAAATATCGTTCGCCTTTCTGCCAATCGACCAACAAGTCTTTTGTCAGGAAAGAAGCGACGATCATCCGTAGACGATTATGCATCCACCCCGTTTGATTCAATTGCCGCATCGCTGCATCAACGATCGGATAGCCCGTCTTGCCTTCACACCACGCCTTGAAGCCCTCTTCATCTTCTTCCCATTCGATTTCCCGATATTGCGTATTGACGGCTTGTCGTTTTGATTCCGGGAAATGCATTAAAATCATGTAATAGAATTCACGCCAGATGAGTTCGGTGATGAAGGTCTGTTTCCCTTTTGATTCTTTTGCCTCCTGAACAGCCGCATAGACGGTCCGGATGCCGACTTCTCCAGTCCGTAAATAGCGAGAAAGTAAACTCGTACCGTCGACAGCAGGAAAATCACGGTTCTCTTCGTAATCTTCAAGCGATTGTTCGATGAATTTCTTCAAGCGTTGTTTCGCCTGCTTTTCACCAGGATGGAAGACGGCTTCCGACTCTGCCTTTTTAAAATAAGCGTTGATGAAACTATTATCGTGTTGATGCTTTTGATAATGATCCCGCAGCGTTTGCCATTTCACTTCATATGGTACAGGAATATCTTTTTTCATGAATGCATTCTTATATGGCGTGAATACTTTATAGAACTTTCCATCTTGCTTTTTAATGTCATGTGGATGAAGCTGTCTCTTATACACATCTCCGAGCCCAC
>NZ_WBYY01000211.1:0-4808 GCF_048985645.1 Exiguobacterium sp. A1_3_1
TCTCGTGGGCTCGGAGATGTGTATAAGAGACAGCAGTATGGTGAAGAGCATGTTCTACCGACAATTGGTTATGCAGCGTCCATTTTAATCGGTGGATATTCGTTATTCATTAAAGGTCTCAAAAATCTAAGCAGATTAAATTTCGATATGAATACGCTTATGACTATTGCAATTATAGGAGCTGCAATCATTGGTGAATGGGGTGAAGGGGCAACCGTTGTTATCCTATTTGCGATTAGTGAAGCATTAGAGCGTTATTCAATGGATAAAGCACGTCAATCTATTGAATCTTTAATGGATATTGCCCCAAAAGAAGCGTTAATTCGACGAGGCAATGAAGAAATGATGATTCATGTTGATGATATTCAAGTTGGAGACATCATGATTGTTAAGTCCGGTCAAAAGTTAGCAATGGATGGAATAGTGGTTAAAGGTACATCGACATTAAATCAGGCTGCGATTACAGGTGAAAGTGTTCCAGTAACGAAAACCACAAATGATGAAGTATTTGCAGGAACCTTGAATGAAGAAGGGTTACTTGAGGTTAAAGTAACAAAACGAGTTGAAGATACTACTCTTTCAAAAATCATTCACTTGGTAGAAGAAGCCCAAGCAGAACGGGCCCCTTCTCAAGCGTTTGTCGATAAATTTGCAAAATACTATACACCAGCTATTGTCATACTAGCTCTTTTAATTGCGGTAGTTCCACCATTATTTGGCGGAGACTGGAGCCAATGGATTTATCAAGGCTTAGCTGTATTAGTGGTTGGTTGTCCTTGTGCCTTAGTAGTCTCAACTCCAGTTGCTGTGGTTACAGCAATAGGAAATGCAGCGAAAAATGGTGTTTTAATTAAAGGTGGTATCCATTTAGAAGAAGCAGGACACTTAAAAGCGATAGCCTTTGATAAAACAGGAACATTAACCAAAGGGATTCCTGCTGTAACAGACATTGTGACATATGGTAGAAATGAAAATGAATTAATGACCATAACAGCAGCCATTGAAAAAGGATCACAGCACCCTCTTGCTTCAGCGATTATGCGAAAAGCAGAAGAAAATGGATTAAAATTCAACGAAGTAACAGTAGAGGATTTTCAATCCATTACAGGTAAAGGCGTTAAAGCCAAAATAAATAATGAAATGTATTATGTGGGAAGTCCAAATCTTTTTGAGGAATTACACGGAAGCATTTCAAGCGATAGGAAAGAAAAAATTGCCGATATGCAAACTCAAGGTAAAACGGTGATGGTGTTAGGAACAGAAAAAGAAATTCTTTCGTTTATTGCCGTAGCCGATGAAATGAGGGAATCGTCTAAAGAAGTTATCGGCAAGTTGAACAATATGGGAATCGAAACAGTGATGCTAACAGGCGATAACCAAAGAACGGCAACAGCCATCGGAAAACAAGTTGGTGTTTCGGATATTAAAGCTGACTTACTTCCAGAAGATAAGCTTAATTTTATTAAAGAACTTCGAGAAAAACATCAAAGTGTGGGGATGGTCGGAGATGGCGTGAATGATGCTCCAGCCCTTGCGGCATCTACCGTTGGTGTAGCAATGGGTGGTGCTGGAACTGATACAGCTTTAGAAACAGCTGACATCGCCTTAATGTCTGATGATTTGAGTAAATTGCCATATACAATAAAATTAAGCCGTAAGGCTTTAGCAATCATCAAGCAAAACATTACCTTCTCTTTGGCGATTAAATTAGTGGCATTACTTTTGGTCATGCCCGGTTGGTTAACACTTTGGATAGCTATATTTGCTGATATGGGAGCAACTTTACTTGTAACATTAAACAGTTTACGCTTATTGAAAATCAAAGAATAGGTTCTAAAATGGGCGTCAACTATCGGGTGCGATCATTGAAAACAATGTTATGCTTCAAAAGGGATATTAACAGGAAATATACAACTAAAGGACGCTTTAACTGAGCAACGGAAAAAGCCAAATTTCTCAATTGATGTTGAGAAATTTGGCTTTTTAGTATGGGAATTTCCTTAGCATTGTAAATCCGCATTTTCCTGACGCTACCCCTTATAGAACCACTCTCCCCAACTACCAAGTTGGAGTAAAGGTGGGACGATCATCAGCAACAATGCACCTAGGAAGACGAACGGTGTATACACTTTCGCGAAACGATCGATGAACGCTTCACTCGGTGCTTTATTATCCTGCGCTTCCTCGACCAGTTCAATGATGTGCGCAAGCGTCGTCTCTTGATACGTCTTCTCGACGATCATGTCGAACGAACGATCCATGTTGAGCGTTCCGGCAAATACGTGATCGCCTTCCTTCTTATCGACAGGAATCGATTCGCCCGTGATCGGTGCTTGATTGATGGTCGTCGTCCCGTTCAGGATCGTGCCGTCCAGTGCAACCTGATCACCTGGTCGAATCCGGAGGATTTCTCCGACTCGCACCGCTTCCACCGGTTTACGTCTAACGTCCCCGTCCGTCAGCACGAAGGCTTCCTTCGGAGACAGTTCGATCAGTTTCTGAATGGAATTGCGCGTCCGCGCAAGGGAGCGATTCTGAAGCAAATTGCCGATGGCAAAGAGGAAGACGACGGTCGCTCCCTCGAGCCACTCCCCGATACATGCGGCACCGATGGCTGCTACGCTCATCAATACGTTCATGTCGAGTGAGCGGGCACGGACGGCATAATAGGCACTCCGGAAAACTCTCCCCCCACTGAGGATCAAGGCGATACCGTACAAAACATTCGGAAGATACGCTACTCCGCTCGTTTGGATGAGCAATCCCAGACCAATCAAAATCCCGGACAGGATCAAGGAGATCCCCTCGAACGACCGGACCGGTGCCTCGGACGTTTTCTTTCCCTTGACGTATCCATCGAAACCGATCTTGTTCAGCTCGCTTTGGACTTGTCGAGCATCCAGCTGATGGTCGATTTCCATCTCCCCACGGGCAAACGAAACTGTGACGGTCTGGACATTTTGCATCTTTTGAAAGTGTTGTTCGATCGTCTTAGCACAGCTACTACAGTCCATCCCGGAAACGGTGAATGTTTGGACGAGCTGATCTGATTTATCGGGAAGGGGCGGAAGCGATGACCGCGCTCTATCTGATCGGCGATACGCTCCTCTACGGTTGTCTTGCGCTGTTGATCGGTTTCTTTTCCGTCCAGCTCATCCCTCGTTCTTACCGACCTGACGTATCGCTTTCAATCCGCTGGGTTCGCATGCTCATCGTGCTGATGCTGTTATCCTTTTCCCTGTCCGTCTTACGAATCGTACTGTATTTATATGAAGAGATCGGTTTTTGGATAACACTGCAATCCGTGTTACTTACATTCGAGGCAGGGAACGCTTGGATTCTGATGGCTCTCTGGAGTGTACTCCTTCTCATCGTCATCAATCGTTCATCACTCAGTCCTGGACGTATAAAACTAGGGGTATTCCTTGTTATGGCGATGGTCGTTACGTTCGCGTGGTCCGGGCACGCCTCTAGCATCAAAGGGGCAGAAGGCATGCTCGTACATTCTATTCACGCACTCGCCGTCTTCATCTGGACCGGTGGATTGCTCATACTCGGCTTTTGGAGTCCATCAGACCGTAACTGGGGCATCTTCCTCGAATGGTTCAAACCACTCGTGACGCTATGTTTCTTACTGATCGTCGGTTCCGGCATCTATCTGATGTCTGTCGTCGTGCAGGTAGAGGAGTATTCCGATTCCTGGATTTTACCGTATGGACAAGCCTTACTCTGGAAACACGTCCTGATTCTACCCGTGCTGATCATCGGTATCATGAACGGGAAGTGGAGTTACGCGTCTCCTGAACGATCGTTTGAAGTCCGACGGATGCGGATGCGCATGGAAGGCATCTTGATCCTGCTTCTCTTCACAGCGACTGCGTGGCTCGGTCAACAGGAACCCCCTCACTCGATCAAGGATACTCTTCAATCCAGCGGGGCTGGTCCACTGTCAGGGTTTCTTTTCCCTAGCTTGCGTTTCACCTATTCTGATATCCGGTTCGAACCGACCATGATATCCCTCTTCTTGATGGCAATCAGCCTCCTTTTCGTGGGATTGTTGGTGTACGTCATCCGATCAACCCAAGACTCCATCAAGACCCTCTATCTTGGATTAGGCGTCTCGATCTCATTATTTTTCGCAGCGTTGTATAGTATTTCCGTGTATTTATGATCCTCCACATGAGCATTTCAGCGTGTGCGACGTCTTATACAAAAAGAAAGGCATGCGATACAGCAGTCTTTCTTTTTTCATACTTATTCATCATTTTCATACTAGTTATAACAGGTTCAATCCTATTTTAAATCGGTGCCATTTCTAGACTACTACTGGAATATGTATTACAATGTATTACAAAGGAGCTGATAATCATGAGTACCATTTCCGTACGTCTGGATGACCAGGATACACGACTCATCAAAGAATATGCGAAGGCAAAAAACATCACGATTTCTACACTCGTTCGCGATGCCGTCCTCGACCGCATCGAAGACGAAATCGATTTGCAACTCTATCATGATTCGATGGCAGCACACCGTAAAAAATCAGAAGCGATCTCTTTCGACGATATGATGAAGGAACTTGATTTAGAATGACAGCATATACGGTGGAGTTTGAGCGCGGAGCTCAAAAGTCTCTCAAGAAGATGGATCCCCAACAAGCGCGGATTATCATGTCCTGGATCAAGAAGAATCTGGTCGGGACGGATGATCCGCGTCGTCATGGTAAAGGACTCGTCTCGAATCGCTCGGGTGAATGGCGTTATCGCATCGGTGATTATCGTCTGATTGCTGACATCCAGGACTGTCTC
>NZ_WBYY01000212.1:0-4676 GCF_048985645.1 Exiguobacterium sp. A1_3_1
TCTCGTGGGCTCGGAGATGTGTATAAGAGACAGGCTGTATCTTGTCATGACAAGAGATACTTGCTCTTTTCCATGCTATCACATCCAAGTAGTCGGTTGAGGATAATTTTTATGGGAAATTGTGAGGGAAATAACGCTCTTGAGACATAGTAGTAATGTCCTTGTCATGAGGAAAAAAGACCTAAAAAAAGCATTCTAGCTAGAGGCTAAAACGCTTTTGGTAAGGTTATGCTTTTTTGATTGAGTCCATGACTGGATCTTGAGGGCGACGATCTGCTTCTTCTGTGATCATCTTTGATGTCTCAGCGAATATGTCCATGAAGCTGTCGCCATACAAGCGACGTACGATCGCAGAAATGTCCGTTAATTCCGGGAACTTCCCGTACAATTCCTGAAGAGGAAGTGATGCACGGAAGACACCGTTTTCTTCAGGGCGGAACGCTTGAATCGTCTCAAGCAAGAGTGATTCGCCCTCTGGTGTCAACTGGACGTAGGTATTTCGTTTATCTGTTTCCTTTTTCGAGAACGTCAACAATCCGCGGTCTTCTAACTTCTTCGAGAAGTTGAATGCCGTCGAGACGTGCATGACACCATATTTCGCGATCTCTGAAATCGAGGCACCGCCTAGCGCGTGCGAAATCCACAAGATATGATGTTCATTGATGTTCAGATCAAAGGGCTTGATCCAATTTTGCCAATCTTTTTCTACCGTTTTCCATAGTGCTTTGCTTAACTGGACAATCTTGTGGCTATACAACAAAGCCTCTTGTCCAGGATATAACTTTTCGTGTTCCATATCTGACTCATCCTTTCGAAAGGTGACAATGGCTCAAACGCGCAAAATGCAAACTATACAAAAACAAATCGAAGCAACGGATCTTACTTTTGTGGAGAAAGCTGGTCTGCTTCCTGTTTCGCTTCATCAGCGAGAGACTGGATCTTCGTGAGCGATGCTTGGACTTCCGTTTGGTATTCCGAGACGCTCTGCATGACTTCTTCTTTGAAGTGCATACCAGACGCTTTTGCTGTCTCTACTAAGTTCTTGCCCTCCTGGGTCAAATCCTGCACATTCGTTACGATTGTAGAATAAGAATTTCGACGTTGATGACCGTTCGAAGAGTCGCTTTTCGTACCTTGGCGAAGCGCCTTCAGACCGTAAAAAGTCACAAGTGTTAGCGTAGCACCAAAAGCGACCCAGTTACGGGCGGGACGCTTCGACATATTGAACCTCCTTTTTAATATTAAAATATTTGTTTCATATTATTTTACCGAAAATCGAATGAAAGAAACCTATTTCGGCAATATTTTTCTAAGAATAGAAGAAAAAGAACAGACTTAGATGCGAGAAGCGATCGAGTTAGCGAGTTCAGCTAATTCCTCTGCCGTGTAATCGTCATTATGAACTTCCCATTTTGCACCGAAACCGTCTTGTTTATCGTGACGCGGAATGAGGTGCAGGTGGAAGTGAGAGACCGATTGACCCGCTACTTTTCCTGTATTCGATAAGAGATTCATGCCAGCTGCCTCTGTCTCTTGTTGAAGCGCACGACTGATTTGCGGGATCGTCGCAAATACGTCTTGTGCTTGTTCAGGAGAGAGATCATACAAATTATCGGCATGTTGTTTTGGGATGACGAGCGTATGTCCTTTCGTCACTTGTGACAGGTCAAGGAAAGCGAGAACTTGTTCGTTCTCGAATACGATATGACCAGGGACTTCTTTGCGAGCAATTTTACAGAAGATACATGACTCTTTTTGCATGGAACGTTCACTCCCTTGGGTAAGATAATATTAGTATACGGAAAGTTTCCGACTTCCGCACGATTGACAGTCAAATTGAACCCGATACACTTAGAAACATACAGCTACTGAAGGAAGGAGCGAATTGCATGGCATCACGAGTAGCCTCGACGGCACAAAAAAAACGAAAACGGCGCCTGCTCGTCGGTAGCGTCATCATCGTCGGTCTTTTCTTATTCGTTGCCTTTTGGTTTGGACGTAACATGCAAGAAGCGGCGAGAATGGAGAAAACAGACGAGCGTCTTGCTACCTTGTTAAAGGAAAAGGATCAGCGTGGATTCCAACAACTCGTCACGATGAATGGTAAGTCACTACCGATGAGTGAAGCGACGCGACTCGTTAATTGGTTGACGGCTGACTCAGAACGGACGGGCCGGGTCATCGCACAAGTCAAACAGGATCAAGGCGCAGGGAAGCAAGTGAAGACACATCTGTTTTCGCTTCAAGAAGAAGATGGATGGCTTTGGTATGACCGGTACTCTCTCGATGTGAATCCTCAGCGGTTAACCGTTTCAAGTGATTTACCGGGAACGAAGATTTCATTAGATGGAGAAGAAGTCGGGACGATTGATCAGAAATCCCTTGAACTCAAGCGATCTCCTGGAGAGTACGATGTTCAAGCAAGTGCGGAACAATCCGGACAGACCGTCCAGGAATCAAAGACTGTACAACTCGGAGATGAACCGAACGCGACAGTCGACTTTAAATTGGCTGATCGATTCAATACGACCGTTTCGAACGAATATGCAGTCGATATCAAAACGTTACTTGAGACGGAAGTGAAAGCCCGGACTGGAAAAAGTATCGATACGATGACTGGCTATCTCGGACGTTCGCGTGACTCGTTCGAGAATACGTTCGGCACGCCTGATTCGACCGTTGCCAATCGAGCACGATACGATGGATATGAAGTGACCTATCAATCGGGGCAGGTGGAAGAATTGCTAATCCGATTAAATAAGACTCCAGATGAGTTAGAAGCCATCGCTGGAAAACCAGAACGAAAGAAGCGCGAGCAAGTCGGTACCGTTTGGGAATATCCGTCTAGTTTTCTCGAAGGTGTGTTCGAATGGTTGAACTTACGAGCAGAAAAACGAGTCGTCGAGCGAGAGGACGGTATGTGGTTACAATTAAAAGACTAAAAAAATCCTCGGACTAGAACGTCCGAGGATTTTTGGTTATCGTTTATTCACCGCACGGAGAATGAACGATACGATAAGGATAAGAATGATAGCTCCGAGTAAAGCAGGAACGATTGCGAATCCGGCAACCATTGGACCCCAGTTTCCGAATAATGCTTGACCGATCAATGCACCAACAAAACCAGCGATGATGTTACCAATGATACCGCCTGGAACATCCTTACCTAAAATCAAGCTTGCTAGCCAACCAATAATACCACCGACGATTAACGCCCATAAGAATCCCATTTAAAACACTCCTTTTCAATTTAAGATCTATGATTACTTACGTACTGCCCGGAGAATAAGTGAGACGATGAAGATCAAGATGACTGCTCCGAGAATAGCCGGAATGACTGCGAAACCAGCAATTTTTGGTCCCATTGAACCAAAGATGGCTTGACCGATCATCGAACCGATGAAACCAGCGATAATGTTACCGATGATGCCACCCGGTACGTCTTTCCCGATAATTAAACTTGCGATCCAACCGATGAGACCACCAATGATGAGTGCCCATAAGAAACCCATTTCTAAACATCTCCTCTACATATTAGTTTTACCTGTTTTCAGGCAGTTATAAACACGTGTGAAAATGAAAAAATCTGAAATCGTTCATTCTTTAGTTCATTCTTTAAATGACTAGACGATTAGACCACTTGATAGAGAATGAATAGACGATTCATTGATTTCACTTTCAATTTACATGTAAATCGTTTTCATATATTGATGTAACGATTACACTTAGAGTAATTGCCGAAAAAACAAGTATTAAAACATTATATTTTAAAAAACTAGGCGTTACGCTAGAAAAACGAAGCGAGTCTACTTTACGATGAGCCTAAAGGGAGTGGCAGATATGTTATTAGACATTAAAGATTTGTCAGGAGGATACGGATCAAAAACCGTTCTGCATGACATCAATATCGAAGTCGACCGAGGTGAACTCGTCGGTCTAATTGGGTTGAACGGTGCCGGAAAATCAACGACGATCAAGCATATCCTTGGTCTTTTACCGGTCAAGACGGGATCGGTTCGAATCAATGGATTGGATTTAACGACGAACGAAACCGAGTATCGTCGCCAAGTGGCGTATATTCCGGAGCAGCCGATGTTATATGAACAACTGACGTTACGGGAGCACCTTCGTCTGATGGCGCAAGGATATGACGTCGAAGAAGCAATCGCGACAGAACGCGCGCAACATTATGCTGAACGACTTCGAATGACGAAGCAACTCGAATGGTTTCCAAGTGTCTTCTCAAAAGGGATGAAGCAAAAAGCGATGATTTTATGTGCACTCGTCACAGGCAGTGAACTGTTGATCGTCGATGAACCGTTCGTTGGACTTGATCCACTGGCAATCCGAGAGTTACTTCAGATTTTTAGTGAACTGAAGCAGGACGGTAAGGGGATCTTAATGTCGACGCATATTCTTGAGACAGCCGAGCGTCACTGTAACCGATTCGTGCTCTTACATGAGGGGCACATTGCAGCAGAGGGAACGACAGCTGCTTTACGCGCACGATATGGACTGCAAGATGGAACGCTGGATGATCTGTACGTTGCCGCGATCGAGGAGGCGGAACGATGAACAGCCAGTCCTTATGGAAGGAACGCTACCAGGCGGCGATGACGGAAACGGTGAAATATACAAGGTACATGGCGAATGGCGGACTGTTATTTACCGTTTAC
>NZ_WBYY01000213.1:0-4675 GCF_048985645.1 Exiguobacterium sp. A1_3_1
CTGATCTCCTCGGACGTGATCTCGTCCTCGATCAAGCGGCGTACGAGCGAATCGAAGGATTTTTAAAGACACGTCAACGGGAGATGACGATCAACGAACGAAAACAAGCTCTCGTCATCGATGGTGCGACGGTTTTACGCAATGATGCAGGGCTTGCTCCTGGTATGTCGGTCCAGACCGAGCATCACCAATATATCGTCTTACCCGGTGTGCCACGCGAGATGAAGCAAATCCTCAAAGATCACTTCAGTCATCTATTCGGTCAAGAAACGATTCGTTCTCGGACGTTACGATTCTTCGGAATCGGGGAATCGGCTTTAAACGACTGTCTAGAAACGTTGATCAAGGAAGCGACCAATCCATCGGTCGCACCGTATGCGGAGCTCGCTGAAGTCCGGTTGCGCCTGACGGCTAAAGCACTCGATCAACAGGAAGCCGATCGAATGCTCGATGAACTCGAAAAACACGTCCTTGCTGAAGTCGGCATGTACTTTTATGGATATGGGGAGACGAGTCTGCCGGAAGTCGTCCTAAAACGGTATCAAGAAGCAGGATTGACACTTTCGCTCGCCGAATCACTGACGGGAGGAGCTGTCGCGAGTGGTCTCGTTGATGTCAGCGGTGCGAGTCAAGTATTGCGCGGGAGCGCTGTCGTCTATGATGATGCAGCGAAGCAAGCCGTGTTATCGGTACCAGAGGATTTATTACGAGAGCATACTGCTGTCAGTAAAGAGGTAGCGATTGCGATGGCTGAAGGGGCACGAGAACTGTATCAATCCGATATCGCCGTCGCCTTGACGGGGGAAGCAGGTCCGACGAGCAACAGTGGAAAAGTGGTCGGAACGGTCTATTGTGCTGTTGCGGACGCACATGGAACACGGATCGTCGAATGGCAATATCCATCGTTCGACAGAGGCATGATTCGACTGCGCGCCGTCAAGGATACCTATTTCCTTTTACTGAAACATCTCGAAAAATCATCAGAGTAAGAAAAATGATCGAAGTGCAAGTATGCGAATAAATGTTCGTAAAATGCTTGTCATTCGGTCTCAAAAGAAGTACAATAATCTCAGTAAGATAATTAAAAGGAGGCCTGCTACGTGAGTGATCGTAAAGCAGCACTTGAGATGGCGTTACGCCAGATAGAGAAACAGTTCGGTAAAGGTTCTATCATGAAACTCGGAGAAAATGCGGATCAGAAGGTATCAGTAATCTCTTCTGGATCGATTACATTAGATATTGCCCTAGGTGCAGGTGGATACCCACGTGGACGGGTCATCGAAGTATACGGACCTGAATCGTCAGGTAAAACGACGGTTGCGCTTCATGCAATCGCAGAAGTTCAAAAACAAGGCGGACAAGCCGCATTCATCGATGCGGAGCATGCGCTTGATCCAGCATATGCAAATAAACTCGGTGTCAACATCGATGAGCTCCTCTTGTCACAACCGGACACTGGGGAACAAGCACTTGAAATCGCGGAAGCACTCGTTCGTTCTGGTGCGGTCGATATTCTTGTCGTCGACTCTGTTGCGGCACTCGTACCAAAAGCAGAGATCGAAGGCGAGATGGGTGACTCACACGTCGGTTTGCAAGCACGTTTGATGAGCCAAGCGCTTCGTAAGTTGTCTGGTGCAACGAATAAATCGAAGACGATCGTCATCTTCATCAACCAAATTCGTGAAAAAATCGGTGTCATGTTCGGTAACCCGGAAACAACTCCAGGTGGTCGTGCACTTAAATTCTACTCGTCTGTTCGTTTAGAAGTGCGTCGTGCGGAAGCGTTGAAAAACGGTACGGACGTCGTCGGTAACAAAACGAAGATTAAGGTCGTCAAGAACAAGATCGCACCTCCGTTCAAACAAGCGGAAGTCGACATCATGTATGGTCTCGGGATTTCGAAAGTCGGCGAGTTGATCGACATCGGAACAGACCTTGATATCGTTCAAAAGAGTGGTGCATGGTACTCGTACAACTCTGAACGTCTCGGTCAAGGGCGTGAGAACGCGAAACAATACATGGTCGAGCATCCGGAAGTCGCAGCAGAGGTCGAACGTTTGATTCGTGAACACCACGGTCTCGTCGATCGCGAAGAGCCGGTTGATTTCGAAGCAGAACAACCAGAAGATCTATTTGCTGAATAAACCGTTTCAGAGAGGATTCGCGTGCGAATCCTCTCTTTTTTAGTGTAAAAGAGGAAAACAGTGGAATTCTTTCCCGTCCGTTCGTTGACAATGAACGAGTGCTATCCTTACAATATAGATGTACGTTTTTTAGACAGCTTCGATGAAATACCGAAATGAACTAAGAAACACCTTGCAAAGGGGAGGTGAACCCATGAGTACACTGACTTGGATTGTCATACTTCTCCTCACTTTGCTGATCGCATTCATCGTAGGCTACTTCTTGCGGAAATCGATTGCAGAAGCGAAAATTCAAGGCGCAGAAACGGAAGCGAACAAAATCGTCGAACGTGCGCGTGAATCGGCTGAGGCAACGAAAAAAGAAGCAGTACTCGAAGCGAAAGATGAAGCATTCAAACTTCGTAACGAAGTGGAAAAAGAATTGCGTGAACGTCGCCAAGAGCTAGCGAAACAAGAAGCCCGGTTGCTCCAGAAAGAAGAGACACTCGATCGCCGTGTTGACGCTATCGACCGTAAGGAAGATCAAATCAATACACGTGATGCAGAGATCGCGAAACGGAAGCATCAAGCTGAAGAACTAGAGCGCAAAGTAGAGGACCTGTATGAACAGGGACGTCAAGAGCTTGTCCGCGTCGCGAATTTATCGCAAGACGAGGCAAGAACGATCATCATGGATGAGACGAAACAGGCTGCTTTACATGATGCAGCCATTCTTCAAAAAGAAATCGAACAAAAAGCAAAAGAAGAAGCCGACAAGAAAGCACGTAACATCTTGTCACTTGCGATTCAACGGTTCGCCGCTGAACATATCGCAGAGACGACTGTATCGGTCGTCAACTTGCCGAACGATGAGATGAAAGGTCGGATCATCGGACGGGAAGGCCGCAACATCCGTACGCTCGAGACCTTGACTGGGATCGACTTGATCATCGATGATACGCCGGAAGCCGTCATTTTGTCTGGTTTTGACCCAATTCGTCGCGAAGTCGCTAAAATGGCGCTCGAGAAATTGGTTCAGGATGGTCGGATTCACCCGGCCCGTATTGAAGAGATGGTCGACAAATCCCGTCGTGAAGTCGACGAGCGGATTCGAGAAATCGGGGAAGAAGCGACGTATGATGTCGGAATCCACGGCATTCATCCGGACCTTGTCAAAATTCTCGGTCGCTTGAAGTACCGTACGAGTTACGGACAGAACGTCCTGTATCACTCACTTGAGGTTGCCCACCTTGCAGGTATGATGGCAGCTGAACTTGGAGAAGATGTCACGCTTGCGAAGCGTGCGGGTCTTCTGCATGATATCGGGAAAGCGATCGACCACGAAGTCGAAGGCAGTCACGTTGAGATCGGAGTCGAGCTCGGTACGAAGTACAAAGAGCATCCAACCGTCATCAATGCGATCGCGTCCCACCACGGGGATACGGAAGCGACATCTGTCATTTCCGTCTTGGTTGCAGCTGCGGATGCATTATCTGCTGCTCGTCCAGGTGCACGTCAAGAGACACTCGAAAGTTATATCCGCCGTCTCGAACGCCTCGAGGAAATCTCGGAATCGTTCGACGGTGTCGAAAAATCATTTGCGATCCAAGCGGGTCGTGAAGTCCGTATCATCGTTCGACCTGACGTCGTCGATGATGTACTGGCTCACAAGATGGCGAGTGACATCCGGAAAAAAATCGAAGAAGAACTCGATTATCCGGGACACATCAAGGTCACGGTCATTCGGGAAACACGAGCAGTCGAATACGCGAAATAAGTGGAGTGGCGGGCGACCGCCACTTTTTTTAATGAACGGAGGAACAGCAATGAAGATTTTATTCATCGGAGACGTCGTCGGTGCACCCGGTCGACACATCCTGCAACAATTCACAGCACGCCTGAAAGCGAAGTACAACCCGAACGTCATGCTCGTCAACGGCGAAAACGCGGCACACGGACGCGGCATCACGAAGTCGATCTATCATCAATTCCTTGAACTCGGATTCCACGGGATCACGATGGGGAACCACACATTTGATAACCGCGACATCTTTGACTGGATCGACGACGCGGATCGAATCGTCCGTCCGGCGAACTACCCGGAAGGCACGCCAGGTCGTGGGATGATGATCGTCAAAGCAGGTAATAAAAAGATTGCCGTCATCAACGTCCAAGGAACGGTCTTCTTACCACCACTCGGTGACCCGTTCCGTACCGTCGATGCACTGATTGCCGAAGTCGAAGGAAAAGTTGATGCCATCTTCGTTGATGTCCATGCGGAAGCAACGAGTGAGAAAATTGCGATGGGCTATCACCTCGACGGTCGAGTACAAGCTGTCGTCGGCACACATACGCACGTCCAGACAGCAGATGAGCGTGTCCTTGACGGAGGAACAGCTTACATCACGGATGTCGGGATGACAGGTCCACTGAACGGCGTGCTCGGAATGCGCCAGGAAGATGTCCTACGAAAATTCAAGACACAGCTCCCAACACGGTTTGAAGTTGCCGAAGGACGGGAACAACTTAATGGAGTCTTGATTCATATCGAT
>NZ_WBYY01000214.1:0-4572 GCF_048985645.1 Exiguobacterium sp. A1_3_1
TCGCGTACTTGATGGTGCGGTAGCAGTACTTGACGCTCAGTCTGGTGTTGAGCCACAAACTGAGACAGTATGGCGCCAAGCTACAACTTACGGCGTACCACGTATCGTTTTCGTTAACAAAATGGATAAAATCGGTGCAGACTTCTTGTACTCGGTCGGAACGCTTCGCGAACGCCTCCAAGCGAACGCACACGCGATCCAACTTCCAATCGGTGCGGAAGATGAATTCAAAGGAATCATCGACCTCGTCGAACAGAAAACATACATGTACGGCAACGATCTCGGAACTGACATCGAAGTGACTGACGGTTTCCCAGCTGATCTCGCTGATCAAGCTGAAGAACTCCGTGGATCATTGATCGAAGCAGTTGCGGATTACGAAGAAGAATTGATGATGAAATACCTCGAGGGTGAAGAAATCACAATCGACGAGTTGAAAGCGGCTATCCGTAAAGCAACTCTGACAGTTGACTTCTACCCTGTACTCGTAGGTTCGGCATTCAAGAACAAAGGTGTTCAGCTTATGCTTGACGCAGTTCTCGATTACCTCCCATCACCAATCGACGTTAAAGCGATCTCAGGTATCGACATGGATACGGATGAGGAAATCGTGCGTGAGTCTTCGGACGAAGCACCATTCTCTGCACTCGCGTTCAAAGTCATGACTGACCCTTACGTCGGTAAACTTACATTCTTCCGTGTGTACTCTGGTACAGCTTCGGCAGGATCGTACGTTAAAAACTCAACAAAAGGCAAACGTGAGCGTCTTGGACGTATCCTTCAAATGCACGCAAACAGCCGTGAAGAGATCCCGATGGTATACGCGGGTGACATCGCTGCAGCTGTAGGTTTGAAAGATACAACTACTGGAGATACGCTTTGTGCAGAGAAAGACAACGTCGTTCTCGAATCAATGACATTCCCAGAACCAGTTATCTCGGTCGCTATCGAACCAAAAACGAAAGCTGACCAAGATAAAATGGGTCAAGCCCTCGCTAAGCTTGCTGAAGAGGATCCAACGTTCCGCACTGAAACAAACCCAGAGACTGGTCAAACGATCATCTCAGGTATGGGTGAGCTTCACCTCGACATCATCGTTGACCGTATGCGTCGCGAGTTCAAAGTCGAAGCAAACGTTGGTGCTCCACAAGTAGCTTACCGTGAAACGATCCGCCAAGCGGCGAAGATCGATTCGAAGTTCGCTCGTCAATCTGGTGGTCGTGGTCAGTATGGTCACGTCGTCGTAGAATTCGAGCCGAACGAAGAAGGCGCTGGCTTCGAGTTCAACAACAAAATCGTCGGTGGTGTTGTTCCACGTGAATACATCCCAGCGGTTGAGAACGGAATCGAAGAAGCACTTCAAAACGGTATCCTTGCTGGTTACCCGGTCGTTGACGTAAAAGCTTCACTCGTCTTCGGATCGTACCACGATGTCGACTCAAACGAGATGGCATTTAAAGTTGCGGCTTCAATGGCAGTCAAACAACTTAAAGATAAGAGCGGCGCTGTTATCCTTGAGCCAATGATGAAAGTTGAAATCGTCATCCCAGACGAATACATGGGAGACATCATGGGTGATGTTACATCACGCCGTGGTCGCGTAGAAGGTATGGAAGCACGCGGTAACGCTCAAGTTGTCCGTTCAATGATTCCACTTTCTGAAATGTTCGGATACGCTACTGGTCTTCGTTCACGCACACAAGGTCGCGGAACGTACTCGATGCACTTCGATCACTACGAAGAAGTACCGAAATCAGTTGCGGAAGAAATCATCAAAAAAGCAAACGGCTAATCCTTCACAGGTTGTCACGCTTTTATGATTAGTGTAAGCTAAGGAAGGTGTACGTTATCTTACGACTCACCTTCCTAGTTATAAAAAATTATTAGACACATAGAGGAGGAATTCAGAATGGGTAAGGAAAAATTCGACCGTTCTAAACCGCACGTTAACGTTGGTACAATCGGCCACGTCGACCACGGTAAAACAACTTTAACAGCAGCTATCTCAGCTGTACTTGCAAAAGCACAAGGTAAAGCTGCAACTAAGTTTGACCAAATCGATGGTGCTCCAGAAGAGCGCGAGCGCGGTATCACAATCGCAACAGCTCACATTGAGTACGAAACAGAAAAACGCCACTATGCACACGTTGACTGCCCAGGTCACGCTGACTATGTTAAAAACATGATCACTGGTGCTGCACAAATGGACGGCGCGATCCTCGTTGTTTCTGCAACAGATGGTCCAATGCCACAAACACGTGAGCACATCTTGCTTTCACGTCAAGTAGGTGTTCCTTTCATCGTAGTATTCATGAACAAAGTTGACATGGTTGACGACGAAGAGCTTCTTGAGCTCGTCGAAATGGAAATCCGTGAGCTTCTTTCTGAGTACGACTTCCCAGGTGATGACCTCCCAGTTATCCAAGGTTCTGCTCTTGGCGCGCTTAACGGCGAAGCTAAATGGGAAGAAAAAATCATGGAACTCATGGCAGCTGTCGATGAGTACATCCCAGAACCAACTCGTGACACTGAAAAAGACTTCATGATGCCAGTTGAGGATGTCTTCTCAATCACTGGTCGTGGTACAGTTGCTACTGGCCGCGTTGAGCGTGGAGTTCTTAAAGTCAACGACGAGATCGAAATCGTTGGTCTTCACGAAGAAACTAAAAAATCAGTATGTACTGGTGTAGAGATGTTCCGTAAGCTTCTTGACTATGCTGAAGCTGGCGACAACATCGGTGCTCTTCTCCGTGGTGTATCACGTGACGACATCGAGCGTGGACAAGTTCTCGCGAAACCAAACACAATCACACCACACAAAAAGTTCAAAGCGCAAGTTTACGTTCTTTCTAAAGAAGAGGGTGGCCGTCACACGCCATTCTTCGCGAACTACCGCCCGCAGTTCTACTTCCGTACAACTGACGTAACTGGTATGGTTCAACTTCCAGAAGGTACTGAAATGGTTATGCCTGGGGACAACATCGAAATGACTGTTGAACTCATCGCACCAATCGCTCTTGAAAAAGAAACTCGTTTCTCAATCCGTGAAGGTGGCCGTACAGTAGGCGCTGGATCAGTTACAGAAATCGTTGAGTAATTTTTAAGACAAAGGTCTTCCGTCTCCCGTGGCGGAAGACCTTTTTTCATTTCTTTGAAAACAGTCTTGCAACATGGTCTGACATCTTATATACTGAGGAAAGTGTTTGTGCGAGTGGTGAGAGACTTGAATACATATTCTATTTTATTAGTGCTTGCATTCTTGCTGGTGATTCAGTATGATAGAATATGTTGGTCACAAACACAACGCGATGAAGCGGGAGGTTATGACACACCAGGCGGCATTGCCATGGCTAGTGTGGAAATTTCCGCGGAGAATGTCTATTTACAAAATAGGCGAAAAGGAGGGAAATAACATGGCAAATGAAAAAATTCGGATCCGTTTGAAAGCATACGATCACCGCGTGCTTGATCAATCGGCTGAGAAAATTGTCGACACAGCAAAACGTTCAGGTGCTACTGTATCTGGTCCGATCCCACTCCCAACGGAGAAAGCGGTCTACACAGTACTTCGTGCCGTTCACAAGTACAAAGATGCTCGTGAGCAGTTCGAAATGCGTACACACAAACGTTTGATCGACATCGTTAACCCAACACCGAAAACTGTTGATGCGCTTATGCGTCTCGAACTTCCATCGGGCGTTGACATCGAAATCAAACTTTAATTTTTCTTCTATAGATAGTTGATACTAGCCAGAAGATCAAAATCATTCAATATTAGGAGGTGTATCTCATGGCTAAAGGAATCTTAGGAACTAAACTCGGTATGACACAAATCTTCAACGAGTCAGGCGAAGTCGTCCCTGTTACTGTCGTTTCAGTCGAAGGTAACGTTGTTCTTCAATTGAAAACAACGGAAGTTGACGGTTACGAAGCAGTCCAACTCGGCTTTGGTGATATCAAAGAAGGTCGTCAAAACAAACCGCAAAAAGGTCACGCTGCGAAAGCAAACGCGACACCTAAGCGCTTCATTAAAGAAATCCGTACATCAGTAGCAGATTTCGAAATCGGTCAAGAGATTAAAGCAGATACTTTCGCTGCAGGCGAAATGGTTGATGTAACAGGTACGTCGAAAGGTAAAGGTTTCGCTGGTGCAATCAAGCGTCACAACCAATCACGTGGTCCAATGGCTCACGGTTCGCGTTACCACCGTCGCCCAGGTTCAATGGGTCCTGTTGCTCCTAACCGTGTATTCAAAGGGAAATTGCTCCCTGGACGCATGGGTGGAGAGCAAATCACTGTTCAAAACCTTGAAATCGTAAAAGTTGATGCAGAACGCGGCTTACTCCTCGTCAAGGGTGCTATCCCAGGCGCACGTAAGAGCCAAGTTGTCATCAAAACTGCGGTTAAAGGCAACTAATCCGTTTGCAAGGAAAGGAGGAATAACGAATGCCTAAAGTAGCTTTGCTTAACCAAACAGGTACACAAGTTGGAGACATCGAGCTCGCAGATGCCGTTTTCGGAATCGAGCCAAATGAAGCAGTCGTATACGATGCAATCGTCATGCAACAAGCT
>NZ_WBYY01000215.1:0-4502 GCF_048985645.1 Exiguobacterium sp. A1_3_1
GCTTCGTGCATATACCCTTCCTCTTCACTGATGATACCGAGGAGTATGTATCCTTGCACATGTTCGCCGAGTTGCTGATGTGTCTCTTCGATCAGTTGGCGCGCTTGAGTGTGTTCGTTCTTGAAGTAAAGGGAATGAGCTGTAGCAATGTTGAGCAATGGATGAGATGGGACGAAAACACGTAAGCGCTCGGTTGCGGCAATACGTACGCTCTCTTCTGTATCGGATGTCAGTGTTTCGAGTAACGCGACTTCAGCGACGTGGCTCTGGAGTTCATGAGAATGGGCGGTTATGGTTTGTGTCATGTAATGAGATCCCCTCTACTAGTTCAAAATCATAAGTCTTCGTTTCTCATCATATGACAAGCCGAGTGTTGCCTCAAGAAGTAATAAAAAATAGTCGATGGTTCCTCAAAAAGGAATCATCGACTATTTCTACTTTCAAGATTATGCGTGTAGGTGAAGCACATCTTCAACGGATTTGTACGTGTATCCGAGATCGCGTGCGACGGCTTCGTACGTGACGAATCCTTGTGCGACGTTTAATCCTTTTTCAAGAGCATCGTTTTCAGCAAGCGCACGGTGTGTGCCTTTGTTCGCGAGCTCAAGGACATACGGAAGCGTTGCGTTCGTCAACGCTAGTGTAGACGTACGTGGAACAGCACCTGGCATGTTCGCGACTGCGTAATGAACGACACCGAATTTTTCATATGTTGGGTCATCATGCGTCGAGATACGGTCGACCGTCTCGAAGATACCACCTTGGTCGATGGCAACGTCAACGATGACAGCGCCCGGCTTCATGCGTTTGACCATATCGGCAGTGACGAGTTTCGGTGCTTTTGCACCTGGAATCAAGACGGCACCGATGACGAGATCACTTTCAGCGACCGCTTCAGCAATCGTGTACGGGTTGGAGATCAACGTGTTGATCGAGTTACCGAAGATATCATCGAGCTGACGAAGGCGCTCTGGGCTGACATCGATGATCGTGACATCCGCACCGAGACCAACTGCGAGTTTCGCAGCGTTCGTTCCGACGACACCACCACCGATGACTGTGACTTTTCCACGACGAACCCCAGGAACACCTGCAAGCAGGATGCCCATACCACCGTGTGGTTTTTCTAAGAACTGTGCACCGATTTGTGATGCCATACGTCCTGCGACTTCACTCATTGGTGTTAACAATGGAAGTGTGCGGTTCTTCTCAACCGTCTCATAAGCGATTGCTGTGATGTTTGAATCAACGAGTGCACGTGTCAATTCTGGCTCAGCCGCTAGGTGAAGATACGTGAACAATGTTAGATCCGGACGGAAGTATTGGTACTCTGAAGCGATCGGCTCTTTAACTTTTAAAGCAAGTTCGGCTGTTGCCCAGACTTCAGCAGCAGTCGCGATGATTTCAGCACCTGCTTTGACGTACTCTTCGTTCGTGAAGCCACTCCCCATACCTGCCATCGATTCAATGATGACACGATGTCCTTGTGCATGTAACGCTGCTACCCCGGCAGGTGTTAATGCAACACGGTTTTCGTTGTTTTTGATTTCCTTTAATACTCCAATGATCATGTGAACGCGATCCCCTTTCGCAAATAAACAAATCAATTTCTCTTCATCTTCAGTATACGAGAAATGAAAGCGTTCTACTTTATCGGCGTTTTCAAAAATAACCGATATCCTTTGTGAAAAATCACAAAGGATATCGGTCTGCTTTTAGGTACAAATAAAGTAAGGAACGTTCAGGTAAAGATTCCATTCGAATGCCCGCTTCCTCCTCGATTCGTCGCATCCGATAGAGGATCGTATTCGGGTGGACATGGAGATGGGAGGCGACTTGTTTGACGTTCCCATCATAATGAAGGAACCATTCTAACGTCTCACATAAGGAGGAGGCATGTTTCACATCATAAGCGCGCAACCGTTCGATTTCTTCCAAGCGAACCGTCCGCCGTCGCAAACGCTCTGAGAAAATCGGTAAGAGCTGGAATAGACCGAGGCGTTCGTAACGGGTCACGTTCTTCAGCTCGAATGGAAAGGCGTCTTTCAGACGCAAGACGATGCCCGCTTCTTCATAGCGCTCGGGAATGGCTTGGACGCCGGTGAAGACTTCACTACTTGCTGCGACGAAGTCCGTATAATCGAACCGCTCCGCGAGTAATTGTCGAAACGACTGGATGAAGGCGTCGAACTGCAGACGTTCTTGTTCTGCGTCGCGGTCGTTTGTGCTGATCCACAAGATAAAATCCGTCTCGTCATATGCATAAAGTAACGGACGAACCGTCTGCTGAATCGTCAATAAATAGCGCAGGCGATCGGCGAGACGCGGTGTGATTGCCTCTGAAAAACGAATGACCGTCAAGCGACTGATGCCGGGTGGTGCGACATGGAGTTTAGAGAACATTTTCAGAATCTCCGACTCGGATAGTTCTTCATGTAATAACTCGAAGAAGAACTGTTCCGTTTGCTCTTCCTTCCGTTTTTTCTGCATGTCAATCGCCAGTAACTGACGTTGAGCAAGTAGAGCTCCTTTCTTTAAGTCCGCTAGTTCCGAAGGAGTAAACGGCGTGCTTCGAGCAATCGACCAAATATAGCCGAGAATTTCTGAATCTTGCTTGATCGCAATGGCGACACGGTCATTCAGTCCGACATCCGTGCGTGCAGAAATAATGAGTGGATCATCTTGTGTAGCAAGGCTCTGGATGACTTCATCTTTCCAGAGTTGGTCGATGACCGATTCCGGTACCCGGCGACCAATGATCGTTGCGACACGGGCAGGGTCGGTATCAGCTGTATGTGTACTATACGCAAGAAGGCGGTGATTGCGATCTTCAATCGTAATCGGGGCATTCAAGGCAATACCGATTGCTTCCGCTAAGTCGTCTAAGGAATGATATGAAGCTTCTAACATGGGATTTCCCTTCTTTCTCTTTCACTCGATAGTTTTAGTATATCTTCTATTGTGTAAAATCACAAAAAATATTCTTTTGTATTGTAAGAAAACACAACTACATGCTACGGTAAGCCTCGGAAATGAGAGAGAGGATGAAATGGCATGGAAGTATTACGTCTGATATCGGCTTGGGTCTGGGGGATTCCGAGTATGGTGTTGTTGGTAGGAACAGGAGTGTACTTTACGATCCGCTTACGTGGTCTTCAGTTTCGGCGCTTAAAACAAGCGTTTCAATTATCTGTTCAAAAATCAGGGCAAGGTGAAGGTGAAATCAGTAGCTTTCAGATGTTGATGACGTCCCTCGCGGCGACGATCGGAAACGGAAACATCGCAGGGATCGCAGTCGCCTTGACGATGGGCGGACCGGGCGCAGTCTTTTGGATGTGGGTCATCGGTTTAATTGGAATGGCGACGAAATATGCAGAAAGCCTCCTTGCCATTCTCTTTAGAAGTCGAAACGAACGCGGCGAAGCCGTCAGTGGACCGATGTATTATATCGAAAAGGGACTAGGACCTAAATTTAAATTCCTCGCCATCCTGTTTGCAGTATTTGGTTTGATCGCATCATTTGGTGTTGGGAATACGGTGCAAGCGAATGCGATGGCAACGGTGCTTGAGCAATCGTTCCGTATGCCGCTGCTAGTGTTCGGCATTCTGCTCGCAATTGCGGTTTATGTATCGATTCGTGGTGGGCTCGAACGCGTCAGTGCAATCTCGACGATCTTCGTTCCGATCATGAGCTTACTCTATATCGGTGCCGCTTGTGTCCTTTTAGTATTGAAGGCAGATCAGATTCTACCAGCCTTTGGTTTAATCTTTGAGTACGCCTTCCAGCCGCTTGCGCCTGCGGGAGCCTTCACCGGTGTATCGATCATGATGGCAATGCAAGTTGGTGTAGCGCGGGGAATTTTTACGAACGAAGCAGGACTTGGGACTGCAGCCTTGATTGCTGGATCTGCCAAAAGTGAGCGTCCGGCCGAACAAGGATTGATTTCGATGACGAGTACCTTCATCGTGACCTTGATCGTCTGTACGATGACGGCACTTGTCCTTCTGACGACAGGTTTTTGGGATCCATCAGGTGGGCTACATTCAGGTATGATGCATGATGCGAATCTTTCCGGGGCAGCACTGACAGCAACCGCCTTTGCGAGTGTTCTTGGATCATTTGGAGAATGGACTGTCGCTTTCTCCGTCTTCTTCTTCGGTTATTCAACAATCATTGGGTGGTATGTCTATGGAGAGAAGTGCTTGGAGTACTTGAGCGGTACGACACGCTTCAACGAAGGATACCGCGTGTTCTTTGCGCTCGCAGCCTGTTATGGTGCTGTCGCGCAATTAGAACCGTTGTGGCTGGTCGCAGATATTGCAAATGGATTAATGATGATTCCGAACTTGATTGGAATGTTGTTCTTGTCGCACTTAGTCATTGAACAAACGAGAGACTATGAACGAGCCGGTCACAAACGAGTGGCTTAACGGAAAAAAGCGGCTGACTCAAAAAAAGAATGACGCGTCTTTTCACGCCCTTTCCTCAGGCGAGACACAAG
>NZ_WBYY01000216.1:0-4467 GCF_048985645.1 Exiguobacterium sp. A1_3_1
TAGAGCACCTCCTTGTAGGAATTCTTTGGAATTAAAGTACTTCCGGTGCCAACGAGACGATCTTCATGAAGTCTTTTTCACGAAGTTCGCGTGCGACTGGTCCGAAGATACGTGTGCCACGTGGGCTTTTGTCATCTTTGATGATGACTGCTGCGTTTTCGTCAAAACGGATGTACGAACCGTCTTTACGACGAACGCCACGTTTAGTACGAACGACTACTGCGCGTACAACTTCACCTTTTTTGACAACGCCACCTGGTGTTGCTTGTTTTACTGTACAAACAATAACGTCACCGATGTTAGCAGTTTTACGACCAGAACCACCGAGGACTTTGATCGTCAAGACTTCACGAGCTCCTGAGTTGTCTGCTACTTTTAAGCGAGATTCTTGTTGAATCATACGATTGTACCTCCCTCCGGATGTTTATTCACCCGAACTAATTAGAGTTTAGATGATTACTGCTTCTTCAATGACTTCTACGAGACGGAAACGTTTGTCCTTAGATAATGGACGTGTTTCTTGAATGCGTACAACATCACCGATTTTAGCTGTGTTGTTTTCATCATGCGCTTTGTACTTTTTAGAGTAGTTTACGCGTTTGCCGTAAAGCTTGTGCTTTACTTTTGTTTCAACTGTAACTACGATCGTTTTGTCCATTTTGTCAGAAACGACGCGTCCAGTTAACACTTTGCGGTTGTTAGTGCGTTCCATTGAGTGTTCCTCCTCTCAGAATCCGAGTGAATTATGCGTTGTTGATGCCGAGTTCGCGTTCACGAAGAACGGTTTTCGCGCGTGCAATCGACTTGCGCACTTCACGGATACGAGCAGGGTTCTCAAGCTGACCAGTCGCGAGTTGGAAACGAAGGTTGAACAACTCTTCTTTCCACGAACCGACTTTACCGTTAAGCTCTTCAGTTGTTTGCTGACGGAGATCAGTTGCTTTCATTCGTATCACCACCATTTTCTTCACGTTTTACGAACTTACATTTTACTGGAAGTTTGTGTGATGCAAGACGGAGAGCTTCGCGTGCGATCTCTTCCGATACTCCTGCGATTTCGAACATTACTTTACCCGGTTTGACGACTGCTACCCAGCCCTCCGGAGCACCTTTACCTGAACCCATTCGGACTTCAAGAGGTTTTTTAGTGTATGGCTTGTGTGGGAAGATCTTGATCCACACTTTACCACCACGTTTCATATAACGAGTCATCGCGATACGCGCTGATTCGATTTGACGGCTAGTGATCCAGCTAGCTTCTTGAGCTTGGATACCGAACTCGCCGAAGTGTACTGTAGTACCACGTTTCGCTTTACCACGCATGTTGCCGCGGTGAACACGACGATATTTTACACGTTTTGGTAACAACATGTTGTGTTGCCTCCTTCCCTAGACGGATGTGGATTATTCTTCGTTTGCTGCTGCTTTTTTCGTAGGAAGCACTTCACCGTGGTGGAGCCATACTTTTACGCCAATTTTGCCGTAAGTTGTATCAGCTTCTGCAGTACCGTAATCGATGTCTGCACGGAGTGTATGAAGTGGAACTGTTCCTTCCGAATACTTCTCAGAACGAGCGATATCAGCGCCACCAAGACGACCAGAAACTTCAGTCTTGATTCCTTTGATACCAGAACGCATTGAGCGTTGGATTGATTGCTTCATAGCACGACGGAACGATACGCGACCTTCAAGTTGGCGAGCGATGTTCTCAGCGACGAGCTTAGCAACTGCATCCGGGTTTTTCACTTCAACGACGTTAACGTGAACGCGTTTGCCTTTTGCAAGGTTAGTGATGTCTTTACGAAGTGTTTCGATTTCAGAACCGCCTTTACCGATAACCATACCAGGCTTAGCAGTGTGAAGTGAGATGTTCAAGCGGTTAGCTGCGCGCTCGATTTCTACTTTAGAGACACTAGCGTCTTTAAGACGTTTTTCGATATATTCACGAACTACGTAGTCTTCATGAAGGAGATCAGCATAGTCTTTATCTGCGAACCAACGTGATTCCCAGTCTTTGATGATACCTACGCGAAGACCAGTTGGGTTAATCTTCTGACCCACGGTAATCCCTCCTTATTTTTCAGATACCACGATGTGAACGTGGCTCGTACGTTTGTTGATGCGGCTTGCGCGACCCATTGCACGTGGGCGGAAACGTTTGAGCGTTGGACCTTCGTTTACGTAAGCCTCAGTGACTACGAGGTTTTCGATGTTCATGTCGAAGTTGTGCTCAGCGTTCGCGATTGCCGATTTCAATACTTTCTCAACGATTGGCGTTGCTGCCTTGTTCGTGTAAGCAAGAATCGAAAGTGCTTCGCCGATTTGCTTCCCGCGGATTAAGTCTACTACGAGACGTGCCTTACGAGGAGCAATGCGAACCATATTAGCCGATGCTTTTGATTGCATAATGAGTACCTCCCCTCAGATTAACGTTTCGTTTTCTTATCGTTTCCAGCATGTCCTTTGTAAGAACGTGTTGGAGCGAATTCACCAAGTTTGTGACCGACCATATCTTCTGTCACGTAAACCGGTACGTGTTTACGACCATCGTAGACAGCGATCGTGTGACCGATGAACTCTGGGAAGATTGTCGAGCGGCGTGACCAAGTTTTGATGACATGTTTGTCACCAGCTTCGTTGGCTTTATCAACCTTAGCGAGCAGATGGTGATCTGCGAATGGACCTTTTTTCAAGCTGCGACCCATAGTTGTACCTCCCTTTGGCATGATTCAGGAACGGTTCCTACGAACCGTCCAGAAATCATGTAATTATTTTTTAGAACGACGGACGATATATTTATCGCTCGCTTTGTTTTTCTTACGAGTTTTGTATCCGAGTGCCGGTTTACCCCAAGGAGTAAGTGGGCCCGAACGACCGATTGGAGCACGTCCTTCACCACCACCGTGTGGGTGATCGACTGGGTTCATGACAGAACCACGAACTGTAGGACGTTTTCCGAGCCAGCGTGAACGACCAGCTTTACCGATATTGACGAGCTCGTGCTCTTCATTACCGACAGCGCCGACTGTTGCACGGCAAGTAGCAAGGATCATACGAGTTTCGCCTGATTGAAGACGAACGATCGCGTATTTACCATCTTTACCGAGAAGCTGAGCAGAAGTACCAGCTGCGCGAACGAGCTGACCACCTTTACCTGGCTTAAGTTCGATGTTGTGGATCAACGTACCGACTGGGATGTTTGAAAGTGGAAGAGCATTACCGACTTTAATGTCAGCTTCTGGTCCAGCCATGACTTGCATGTCTACTTTCAAGCCTTTCGGTGCGAGGATGTAGCGTTTTTCACCATCGATGTAGTGGATCAATGCGATGTTAGCAGAGCGGTTTGGATCGTACTCAATTGTAGCGACACGACCAGCGATGCCATCCTTGTTCCGTTTGAAGTCGATGATACGATATTTACGTTTGTGTCCGCCACCTTGGTGACGTACTGTCAAGCGACCTTGGTTATTACGTCCGCCCTTTTTCGAAAGCTTTTCAGTTAACGATTTTTCAGGACGTGAAGCCGTAATCTCAGCAAAGTCAAGTGCAGTCATATTACGACGACCGTTAGTGGTCGGTTTAAACTTTTTAATTCCCATCGAGAGTTCCCTCCTTTTCTACAGAGTTCCGATTAACCGAGGTAATCGAGTTCTTTGCTATCTGCAGTAAGCGTGACGACCGCTTTTTTGCGGCGTGCTGTGTAACCAGCGTGACGACCTACGCGTTTTGCTTTTGGTTTTGAGATCAATGTGTTGACTTTGTCAACTTTCACTCCGAAGATCGCTTCAACTGCATCTTTGATTTGAGTCTTAGATGCCTTCACGTCTACTTCGAATGTGTACTTTTTCTCAGCCATTTGGTTTACTGAACGTTCAGTAATGACAGGACGTTTGATAATGTCGTGTGTGTGTGCCATTATGCAAGCACCTCCTCTACTCTCGCAACAGCGTCCTTCGTAATGATGACTTTGTCATGAGCGACAAGATCAAGGACGTTTACACCTGCAGCGTCAACGACTGTGACACCTGGGATGTTGCGTGTTGAAAGAACGACTGACTCGTTGTAATCAGCAGTAACGACGAGAACTTTACGTTCAATTGAAAGAGCAGCGAATACTGCGATCATGTCCTTAGTTTTAGGAGCATCGATTGTCAATCCTTCAAGAACGATGAACTCGTTGTTAGCGACTTTCGAAGAAAGTGCTGAACGAAGTGCGAGACGACGAACCTTTTTAGGAAGTTTGTAAGCGTACGAACGTGGTGTTGGACCGAAGACTGTTCCACCGCCAACCCATTGTGGCGAACGGATCGAACCTTGGCGTGCACGACCAGTACCCTTTTGTTTCCATGGTTTACGGCCGCCACCGCGAACTTCCGAGCGACCTTTTGTATCATGTGTACCTTGGCGACGTGAAGCTTGTTGCATGACGATTGCATCGTATACGACTGCTTCATTTGGCTCGATTCC